>VAZZ01000584.1 GCA_005884715.1 Alphaproteobacteria bacterium
CCCCCACTGACCCCGAGACCCGGTCAAATGCCCGTTTTTCTCCCGTCAGGGCCCCGGTGAAGGCCTTGCGCGACAGGCCGACAAGCAGGACCACGCCCAGCCCATGGAAGATCGCCAGTTGGTTGAGCAATGTCAGATTATGCCGAAAGGTCTTGCCGAAGCCGATGCCGGGATCGACGGCGATCAGGTTGCGCGGAATGCCGGCCGCTTCGCATTGGGCGATACGCTCAGCCAGCATGTCGAAGACATCGAGCGTCACATCCTCGTAAACCGGGCTGTCCTGCATCGTCTTGGGATCGCCCTTGGCATGCATCAGGATCACCGGGCACTTGAGCTTCGCTGCGGTTGCAGGACTGGCGGGGTCATAAGTGAGGGCTGAGATGTCGTTGATGATGCGGGCACCCGCTTCAACCGCCGCCATCATCACCGCGGACTTGCGCGTATCGACGGACACGCAATGGCCTTCGCTTGCGAGCGCCGCGATGACGGCGAGGATGCGTTCGGATTCAAGCGCGACCGAAACGGCGTCCGAGCCCGGACGCGTCGATTCCCCGCCGATATCGAGGATGTCGGCGCCCTCCTTGGCGAGCATCAGGCCATGGACGAGCGCTTCGCCGGGGCCGGCAAGGAGACCGCCATCCGAAAATGAATCGGGCGTGACATTGACGATGCCCATCAGTTTCGGCCGGCCCATTGCGAGACCGGCGAAATCCGCTCGTCGCTGCTCGATCAGGTCGAGCGGTGCACGATGACCGCGCGCCTCTTCATAAGAGACGACGCGCCGCGAAATGCCGCCAGCTTTGCGCTCGATGAGTTCGGCCTCAGTGAAGGCGATGAAATCCGAGCCGCCGAGCGCACCGCCGCGGCGGGCTTCGATCGCCTGGCGCGCGTCTGGCCCATAGACCAGGCTGAGCGGGCGAAGATAGAGGGTCATCCTAAAGCCCTCGCCCCGCTCAATGATTTTCCATTTCTCCCGCGCGGAGCGTTGCAGAACGCACGGGAGAGGGGGAAAGCTGGAAAAAAGCGCGGGGGAGGGTTTAAGGCGTTCAAACGATCTCAGCTCTGCGGCTGCGGTTCCATTTCACCGGCCGGCTTGCCGCCGCCTTTCGGGCGCCCGGTGACGGGGACCGAGGCGGTCTTGTCCGGCTTCTTCTGTCCGCCCTGGTCGTCGCGCTGGATCTTCTCGCCCTTGAGGATACGCTTCACCTCATCGCCCGACAGCGTCTCATATTCGAGCAGCGCCTTGGCCAGCGTGTGCAGCTTGTCCTTGCCCTTCCTCAGGATATCGCGCGCCTTGCGCTCGGCATCCTCGATGAGCTTGCGGATCTCGTCATCGATGAGCTTGGCCGTCTCATCGGAGAGATTCTTCGTCTGGGTCACCGAATGGCCGAGGAACACTTCCTGCTCATTGCCATTGTAGCGCACCCGCCCGAGCTTATCGGACATGCCCCATTCGGTGATCATGGCGCGCGCCAGTTGCGTCGCCATCTGGATATCGCCGGTGGCGCCGTTGGTGACGTTCTTCTCGCCGCCGAGGACGAGTTCGGCCTCGCGTCCGCCGAACAGCACGGCAAGCCTCGCTTCGCACCATTCGCGCGTGCGCGAATAGCGGTCGCCTTCCGGCAGGTTCATGGTGACGCCGAGCGCCCGGCCGCGCGGAATGATCGTGACCTTGTGCAACGGATCATAGGGAACCGAGAGGCCGACGATCGCGTGGCCTGCTTCATGATAGGCGGTATTGCGGCGCTCTTCCTCGCTCATCACCAGCGAGCGGCGCTCGGCACCCATCATCACCTTGTCCTTGGCGTCTTCGAATTCATGCTGGGTGATAAGGCGCTTGTTGCGACGCGCCGCCAGGAGCGCCGCCTCATTGACGAGATTGGCGAGATCGGCGCCCGAGAACCCGGGCGTGCCGCGCGCGATGACCTTGGGATCGATATCGGGCGCCAGCGGCACGTTGCGCATATGGACGCGCAGGATCTGCTCGCGCCCGATGATATCGGGATTGGGAACGGTGATCTGGCGGTCGAAACGGCCCGGGCGCAGAAGTGCGGGATCGAGCACATCGGGCCGGTTGGTGGCCGCGACCAGGATCACGCCCTCATTGGCTTCGAAGCCGTCCATTTCGACGAGCAGCTGGTTGAGCGTCTGTTCGCGCTCGTCATTGCCGCCGCCCGATTGCATCTGGCGGATGAAGAACACCCACACGCCGATCAGCAGCAAGGTCGGAAGCCAGTAGAACAGCGCGTTCGAAAGGAACGAGTCGTTCTGCGCCGGCTTGGCGTTGAAGCTGATATTCTTGTCCTTGAGCGTCTTGACCAGGTCGGTGTCGAGCGGCGCATAGGTGGCGAATGTATCCCCGCTCGCGAGCTTGCCGGTCAGATAGCTTGAACCCATGCCGGCATCGGTGATGGTTACCGACTGCACTTCGCCGGCATTCACCTTGCTGAGGAACTGCGAATAATCGATATCTCTGCTATTCGAGCGAGAGGCCTGACCCTGGAATAGGCTGAATAGGGCGAACAACAGAATCGCGATGACGATCCACACGGCAAAATTGCGGAAATTATTCACTTCTTTCCTCTCTCAAGGCCAATGGCCAAGCTAAGGCGCAATCCTGCCGCCCAAAAGTTAATTCTAACATAGGGATGCCGCTGCGGATTGCCAAGCATAACGGCTTTGCCTGTGCAACTTAAAGGCCAATATTCTGAAATTCCGCAGTAACCTGCAAGCCAATCCAACCGGATTGTCCCAGATTTCCGAGAGCCGGGATGGCGGCGATTTCGTTTTCGGCCAGGAGGACCGGCAGGCTTTCCTGCACAAAGGCCGGAATATCGCGGTTGCGGACCAGTTTCAAACCCCTGGCCGGCACGATTTCGCAGGGCATCCCCGTACCCGCCACCGAGATCCTGAACCGGTTGTCCCATAGAACGCTCTCGCCGGGCTGGATGGCGACCGGCGCCTTGCTGATGCGGCCGGCCTCGCGTCCGATCAACAGCTGCCGTTTGCGCTGGGCGATGCGGCAGCCTGAGAGCGTGCGCGCCTGGACCTCGCCGCGCCTCAGCCAGTGATGGAGCGCCTCGACGGCCATCAGCCGCGGCGCCGCTCCGCCGCCGAGCCGCTCGAGAAGCCGTTCGAGCACCTGGATGGCGATCTCGTCATCGAGCTTGCGCAAATGCGCCAGATCGACAATGGCAAAGCCTTCCGGCCTCACCTCCACATGCTGGGCGAGGAAGCTGCGGCCCAGTTCTTCGATAGGCTCAAGCGCGCGCCCGAGCCTTGCTGCTGAGCGCGCCAGCGCTATGGGCGTCAGGCCGAGTTCGGTCAGAAGCGGCTCTGCCTTGCGCAGGCGTACACGTTCGAAGCGCTCATCCGCATTGCTTGGATCCTCGATCCAGGATTGGCCGGCGGCAGTCAGAGTCGCTCGAAGCTGCGCTCGGCTCGTCTCGAGGAGCGGTCGTTCCAGCCGTACCGGTCCTCCCTCTTCGGGGCGCATGCCAGAAAGACCTCTGATTCCGCTGCCCCGCGCCAAGCGCATCAATAAGGTCTCGGCCTGGTCTTCGAGTGTGTGTGCTGTCACCAGAAGCGTCGCCTCATTGGCTAGGCACCAATCGCGCATCAGCCCGTAGCGCATGTCGCGGGCACTCGCCTGGAGGCCGCTCGATGGGCGCTCTCCCCTCCAGGTGAGAATATGGGCGGCAAGGCCAAGTTCTACTGCCCAGCCCACTACGCGCACGCATTCCAAAGCAGCCTCCGGCCGCAAACCGTGATCGACCGTCAGTACACTGATCTTTGGCGGCCGCGCCACAGCTCTGGCCCAGCGCGAAGCAAGCCACATGAGAGCGGTGGAATCGCTGCCGCCCGAGACGGCGAGCGCCGCATGGGCATGGAATGTCAGGGTCTCGAAGAGCTCTTTCGATTGGGCAAGGCTGAGCGGGCGAACCGTCTCAGCAGCCGGCACGCTTGATCTCCGACTGGGCGCGCTTCTTGGCTTCGGCCTCTTTCGGGAACTGCGAGCCGACCTGCATATAGGCGGCACAGGCTTGTTCCTTCTGGCCGAGCCGGTTCAGCGACAGGCCGAGCTTCAGGAGGCTATCGGCTGCCTTGCGGCTCTTGGGGAAATCGCGATAGCCGGACAGGAAGGCTTGCGCCGCCTGCTTGTAGTCGCCCTGCACATAATAAGTTTCGCCCAGCCAATACTGGGCGTTGCCGGCGAGGCTGTGATCGCGATGCTGTGCGAGAAAGCCGCGGAACCCGACCTCGGCGTCGTTGAACTGGCGCCTGAGCAGGCTCTCATACGAGCGCTCATAGATGACTTCCGGATCGGCCGAGGACGCATTGCCGAGCGCCACCGTCTCGACTTTTTCGGGAACGAGGTCGTTGCCACTCTCGCCACCACTATCAGGTTGCACCAGCACCTGGCCGCCGCCACTATTCTGCTGGGCCTGGGCGCCGCCGTCGCTGCCTGGCGCCACCAGAACCTGGCCCTCGCCACCGCCCGGCGGCACCAGAACCTGGCCCTGGAACTCGCCATTGCTCGGTTGATTGCCGCCATTGCCGTTATTCTGCTGATAGGCCGTGCCGGATATTGTGCCGAGGATCTTGGGGCCTGGCGCCTTCTGCACCGCGCCCTCCGGCAGATCGTCATCGCCGACCGTCCTCACAGGCTGCTGGGTATATTCGGTGTCGCCCTCGATCTGCTCGATGCCCTGGCTGTCGGCCGCATTGTCCTGGGCCGCGACCTGGCGTTTCTTCTGCTGCACCGGTTCGTTGAGATCGCCAGATTTGCGCTGGCCCTGCAGGCGCCTGACCTCGAAGGTCAGTTGCTCTACCTGGCCCATCAATTGCTGCATTTGCTCTTCCATCCGGCTGACGCGGTCGGCGAGTTCGCCGTCGGACTGGGCCAGGGATAGGGGCGCACCTCCGATGGCCAGCGCCATCAGGAGAGCCGCTGGAAGCGTGAACTTCAATACTGTCTTCATCGCGCAAAACCGCTGCTGTGCCGAGCCGTCCCCAGCACCCCGTCAATGGGCTTGATCTTCAAAGGCGGTGAAAATGAGGCTTGGCAAGGGGGTTGCAGAAACATCCGCGACCTGTTGCCGGAAGGCCACAGGTCCCCGACAGTCAACCTATCCGGATACTGCCCCGCCGGTAATCACGGTGACTGCTCGCCGGTTCTGGGAATAGCATTGTTCGGCATCGCACAATGCCACCGGCCGTTCCTTGCCATAGGCGATCGAGGAGATCCGGTTGCCCTGTACCCCCTGGGCGATCAGGAATTCGCGTGTCGCGGTCGCCCGGCGGGCGGAGAGGGAAATATTGTATTCGCGGGTGCCGCGCTCATCGGCGTGACCTTCGACCTGCACGGTGACATTGGGATACTGGCGCAACCAAGCCGCTTGCCGACGCAAAGTCTCCTGGGCCTCCGGCGTCAGCGTCGAGGTATCGACAATGAAATAGATGCGGTCGCCGACATTGACGGCGAAATCCTTTTCGGAACCGGGGACTGCCGTGCCGGCGCCATCGCCTTCGAGATTGGGCTGATTCTTCTTCGAGCACGCGGCCAAAGCCAGAAAACAGCAGCAAATCAAAGCGATCTTGAGATCCGCCAACCGACGCAACATGATGTCCCACTCCTATGTCCCGCCCTGTGCATTGCGACCGTCTGACCCGAGCCGCTCACCCCCACAGGACCAAATTGCTACTGCACTGTGCTCAATCAGGGTTAAAATTCCCTTCCCGGCGGGCCAGAGAGCACGCATTGACCGGCTTATGACCGTAACAGCGCGGCGATTCTGTGACCATCAGCGGCGCATCAGTTGAATCTGCTAGGAATTAACAGAAAAAAGGCGGGCATGGGAACCATGCTCGCCTGAATTCGGTACAGCTAGAGCAGATCCCGCCAAACGCCTGCCCCGGACCTGATCCGGGGTTGAAGACTTTGGCGATAAGGATTTGCTCCAACATATTATTTGGCGCGAATCCTTTTCGGCGAGGTGATTCCACCTCGCCGGGAAGCGCGCTGTGTCTATTCAGCTCGTCTTGGCGCCCGAGGTGATCACCGTGACGGTGCGCCGATTTTTCGACCAGCATTCTTCGGCATCGCACAGCGCCGCCGGCCGTTCCTTGCCATAAGCGATTGTGGAAATGCGGTTTTTCTCGACGCCCTGGGCGATGAGGAATTCTCGCGTCGTCGTGGCGCGCCGCGCCGACAGCGAGATATTGTATTCGCGCGTGCCGCGTTCATCAGCATGGCCTTCGACCTGGATCATCACGTCGGAATACTGGCGCAGCCAGGCCGCTTGCTTGCGCAAGGTCTCCTTGCCTTCCGGCGTCAGCGTCGACTGGTCGACAAGATAGTAGACGGTATCGCCCACCTCGGTCTTGAACTGGCCCTCCGAGCCCGGCACGGCACTCTGGCCGAGACCGTTATTGGCCTCCAGATTGGGCGTATTTTTCTTGGAACAGGCCGCAAGGGCCAGGAAACAGAAACACAAGGCGACGGCCTTGAACCCCGCATTCATACGCAACATGACTTGTCCCACTCCTTTAAGTCGTTGGCGCCTGCGCGAGAGAAAATCTCAAGGCAAGCAGGACCCCCAAGCCCCCGAAACCAATCTTCATTTCGTCTGCCTATGATTCATCCGTAGACAGATCAGTTCAACAATGGCGACCATGCCGGATCCGACGCGAAGCTCGGCGTCTTGACGAGCTGTTCGTTGTATCCTGAAACATCGACCGAATAGAGCCTCGGGCCGCCACTGTCCCCCGGCTCGTCGCGGAAAAACATGATCACGCGGCTGTTCGGTGCCCATGTCGGACCTTCATTATGAAAACCTTCGGTTAATATTCTCTCACCACTGCCGTCCGGATTCATGACGCCGATGGCGAAACGTCCGCCGCTGGTCTTGGTGAAGGCGATATATCTGCCGTCAGGCGACCACACCGGCGTCGCATAGCGCCCGTTCCCGAAGGAGATGCGGCGCTGGTTCGAGCCATCGGCATTCATGAGATAGATCTGCTGGGTTCCTTCGCGGTCCGATTCGAACACGATCTGGCTGCCATCGGGCGAGAAAGAGGGTGCGGTATTGATTGCCGGCACATTGGTGAGCTGCTGGGTCTGGCGCGAGCGCAGGTCGAGCACGAATATGTTGGAATTGCCCTCGTCCTGCAGGCTCATGATGACGCGCTGACCGTCCGGCGAGAAGCGCGGCGCAAAGCTCATATTGGGAAATTCACCGACGATCTCGCGCTGTCCGGTCTCGATATTATAGAGATAGACTCTGGGCGTGCCCGAGCCGAAGGACATATAGGTGATTTCGAGCGAATTGGGCGAGAAGCGCGGCGTCAGCACGATCTGGTTGCCGTCGCTGAGGGAGCGCACATTGGCGCCATCCTGGTCCATGATCGAGAGCTTCTTGACGCGCTTGTCCTTGGGTCCCGTTTCGGAAACGAAGACGATGCGCGTGTCGAAATAGCCGGGGATGCCGGTCATCGTCTGGTAGATCTTGTCCGAGATCAGATGCGCGAGACGGCGCCAGTTCTTGGGCGATGTGGCGAATTCAAAGCCGGCGAGCTTTTGCTGCGAACCGACGTCCCAGAGGATGAACTGGGCCTTTAGTCTCCCGCCATCCATCACTGTCTGGCCGGTCACCAGCGCCT
>VAZZ01000109.1:0-3241 GCA_005884715.1 Alphaproteobacteria bacterium
AGCCGAGCTCGCCCACATAGGTCACGCGCAGTGCGCGCAGTAGATGTCCGGCGATCTCGATCTCGCGCACATGGCCGAAGGGAAAGGCCTCGTTGGACATATCGGCTTTGGTGATCTGGTCGACCACCTCTCGTGATTGCGGGCCCATCACCGACAGCGTGCCCCATTCTTCCGTGACATCCTCAATCCGCGCATCGAGCCCTGGCTTGATGTGATCGCGGATCCAGGCCAGATCATGCGTGCGGAAACCGGTGCCGGTGACGATGTAGAAATGATCGTCCGAGAGCCGCGCGACGGTCAGATCGCATTCGATGCCGCCCTTTGAATTGAGCATTTGTGTATAAGTGAGCCGCCCCGGCGGACGCGCGACATCATTGGCGCAGATCCAGGATAGAGCCTCGGCGGCGTCCCTGCCTTTCAGCTCATATTTGGCGAACGATGATTGATCGAAGACGCCGACACGCTCGCGCACCGCCTCGTGTTCGAGTCCTACTGCATCGAACCAGTTCTGTCGGCCCATCGAGTAAATGTCTTTTGCCTCGCTCCCACGGGGAGCGAACCAGTTCGGCCTTTCCCAGCCGAGCTTCGATCCGAAACAGGCATTTAGCCCTTTGAGCCTGTCATAGAGGGGTGACACGATGCGCGGCCGGCCGCTCAGATATTCTTCATGCGGGAAGCCGATCGTGTAATGCTTGCCATAGGCTTCGAGCGTGCGCTCGCTGACCCAGTTGCGGTCCTTATGCAGATCGGAGAAACGCCTGATATCGACGATCCACAGATCCATCGGCGCCTCGCCTGAGGCCACCCATTGCGCCAACACCCACGCCGACATAATAATTGGCAAGCTCGGGCGCCGCGCCCAGGATGAAATTGCCGTCCGGCGTAAAACTCTCCGGCCCGTTGATCATCTTCTTGATGCCGGTCGTCTCCAGCGCCGGCACGCGCGCCAGTGCCTCACTCATATGCTGTTCGAAATGATTCCAGTCATCCTCGAAGAGCTGGAATTCGAAATCATCTGGCACATCACCGAGCGTCCAGGCTTGCGGATCGGGCTCATAGCCGCCCATTACCAGACCACCGACTTCCTCCTTGAAATAGGTACGCCGGTCGGGATCGCGGATCGTCGCGATATCGGTGGCGAGGCCCTGGACCTTCTCGGTGATGATATATTGATGCTTCACCGGCTGCAGCGGCACGCTGACGCCGGCGAGCGCGCCCAGCTGGCGCGCCCATTGCCCGCCGCAATTGACCACCTTTTCGCAAGCGACCCGGCCGTGATTGGTCTTGACCGCCACGACCCTGCCCTTGTCGATCTCGAAACCTTCGACGCGGACCCCTTCATGCAGCTTGGCGCCATGCATGCGCGCACCCTTGGCGAGTGATTGGGTGATATCGGAGGGGCTCGCCTGGCCATCGCTTGGCAGGAAACTCGCGCCGACGAGATCCGATACTTCCATCAGGGGCCACATGGCCTTGACCTCTTTCGGCGTCAGCAGATGCATCTCCATGCCAAAGCTCTGCGCCGTCGTGGCGAGACGCTTATATTCGACCCAGCGATCCTGATTGCAGGCAAGCCTGAGACAGCCGGTCATCTTCCAACCGGTTTCGAGGCCGCTCTCCTTGGCGAGGTTTTTGTAGAGCTCGACTGAATATTTCAGCACTTGCGTGATCGAAGCCGAGGAGCGCAATTGCCCGACCAGCCCCGCCGCATGCCAGGTCGAGCCGGAGGTCAGCCGGTTCTGCTCGAGCAGGATCACATTGGACTTGTGATCGCGCGCCAGGTGATAGGCGGTCGAGCAGCCGATGATACCGCCGCCGATGACGATGACCTCGCGCCCGCTCATAGCGGCCGAGATATTCTTGTGAATGCGCCACATAATCGACGCCCGGCGCATTGAGATGAAGCTCGGAAACCATTGCCCAGGTCGCCTCGCGCAAGGCCGAGGCCGTTTTCATTGCATCGAAGGCGCGCTGCGTCGCTTCATCCGGCGTCTTCTCGAAATAGATGTCGAGCAGAAGGCGCTCCTGCGCGGTATTGAAGGAATTATTGGCGGAGATATTGGCAAGATCGAACATGGCGGTGCCGAAGCCGCCATATTCCCAGTCGATGAGCCACAGCCTTCGCCCGTCATCCATGAAATTGCCGGGCAGCAGATCGTGATGGCCGAAGACGACCGGCAGCGGCACTTGCGCATCTTCGAGCGAGTCGACCTCTGCAAGCCAGCGCGGAATTTCCTTCGCGCGTCGGTGGCCACCTTCCTTGAGCGTGTGGCCGTAATCGCGCAGCACATGGAACACCCAGAAGACCGAGGCCGGCCCGGTAATGCGGCGCTTCATGTCGCGATGGCACTTCTTGAGGATCTCGGCGCAGGCTTCGAGATTGTTGCGTACATCTTCTTCCGAATAGGTATGCGCCTCGATGAAGCGCACCACCATCACCCCCGGCTCGGCATGGACGACTTCCGGCGATAGTCCTGCTTCATAGGCGGCGCGGCTGGCGCGTGCCTCGCGGTCGCGGAAGACGTGATGGCAGGGAAAATCCTCACCGACCCGGGCGACATATTTGCCGGCGGCATCTGTGACTAAGAAGCTCGCATAGCTCAAGCCGCCTTTGAGCGGTTCGATTCTGACCTTGCCCTTCCAGCAGGCGAGTTGGCGCACGCGCTGTTCCGCTGATCCGTTCATGCGAGGCCACGCTTCGCTTTCATGCGGCTGACCCAGGCGGTGATAAGCCGGTCGGCAATGATGCCGATGAAGGCGATGGCAAGACCGGCGACGAGGCCCTTGCCGGCATCGGCCTTTGACAAGGCCTTGAACACTTCCTGGCCCAGATCGCGCGTGCCGATCATGGCGCAGATGACGATCATGCTCAGCGACAGCAGGATCGTCTGGTTGATCCCGAGCATGATTTCCGGCAGCGCCACCGGCAATTGCACGCGCCAGAACAATTGCCTTTTGGTGCAGCCTGCCGCCGTCCCCGCCTCGATCAGCTCATGCGGCACCTGTCTTATGCCGTGATTGGTGTAGCGGATCGCCGGCACGATGGCGAAGGCGACGGTGGCGATCAGCGCCGTCACATCGCCGACCCTGAACAGCATCACCACCGGAATGATGAAGCAGAAAGACGGGATAGTCTGCAGGGTGTCGATGATCGGCGTCACGATCTTCTCGACGCGCTCCGAGCGTGAGGCGGCAACGCCGATGGGAATGCCGATCGCCGCCGCGACGAGAGCCGCGACAC
>VAZZ01000109.1:3472-3735 GCA_005884715.1 Alphaproteobacteria bacterium
CAGTCGACCGCCGCCTTCCAGGCCGGCGCGGTTGTCAGGGTGATCTCATTCGGCACTTTGGCGAAGGCCGGCAGGACGAGGCCGATGAGCGTCGTCGCCAGGAGCAGCATCGCCACTGCGATGAGATTGAAATGGCGCTGATGCCATGGCCCGGTGACGGCTTCCTGTTCCGGCCGCTGCAGGGCGGCCGCCTGGCTGACACGGTCGAGCACGATGGCGAGGATGACGATGGCGAGCCCCGCTTCCATCGCCTGGCCCACTTT
>VAZZ01000110.1:0-3115 GCA_005884715.1 Alphaproteobacteria bacterium
ACACCGGTGAGGTTGTTTTCAAGACGCTCATGGCCTTAGGGATCATCGATGAGCCCTTGGCGCTGGTAAACAACCTCACCGGTGTCACCATCGGAATGGTCTATATCATGCTGCCTTTCATCATCCTGCCCTTGCATGCGACATTGCGTGCGATCGATCCGGCGATACTGAATGCCGCCGCTCTCTGCGGCGCCGGCCGCTGGCAGATCTTCCGGCGCGTGCTTCTGCCGCTTTCAGCACCGGGTGCTGCGGCGGGCGCTCTCATGGTCTTCGTCATGTCGCTCGGCTATTTCGTGACGCCCACACTGCTGGGCGGCACGGCGAATATGATGCTGGCCGGGATGATCGCCCAGCTCATCCAGTCGCTGCTCAACTGGGGATTGGGTGGTGCTGCCGCTTTAATCCTGCTGTCGGTGACCCTCGCCATCTATGCGCTGCAGTTGCGCTATTTCAGCGGGTCGGCTGTGGTTCCGGGAGGGCGCTGAGATGCTCTTGTCCTATGACCGGCTAGGGGGCTTACGCTGGGGATTATGGGCCATCACGATCGCGATCTGCCTGTTCCTGCTGCTGCCGGTCGTGTTCATTGCCGCTCTTTCCTTTGGTTCCTCGCAGTGGCTGATCTTCCCGCCGCCTTCCTGGACTTGGCACTGGTACAGTGACCTTCTCGGCGATCCGCGCTGGCTGGCGGCGGCGTGGACAAGCCTGAAGGTTGGCGTGCTCGTCACGCTATGCTCGGTCGCTCTCGGACTGCTTGCGAGCTTTGCGCTGGTGCGCGGCCGGTTTCCCGGGCGAAAGCTGCTCAAAGCGTTGTTCCTCACCCCCATGGTGCTGCCTGTCGTGGTGTTTGCGGTGGCACTCTATGCGCTGTTCCTGCGCATCGGTCTCAGCGGCACGCTTGTTGGTTTCGTGATCGCCCACACCATCCTGGCATTTCCCTTCGCCGTCATTTCGATCACCAATTCGCTCGAATCATTCGACAAGTCGATCGAGGATGCAGCGATCCTGTGCGGCGCGTCGCCCTGGCGCGCCAGGTGGAAAGTGACGCTGCCCGCCATTCGTCTCGGCCTGTTCTCCGCGGCACTCTTCTCCTTTCTCATTTCCTGGGATGAAGTTGTCGTGGCGATCTTCATGGCAAGCCCGACCTTGCAGACCCTTCCCGTGCGCATCTGGGGCGCGCTGCGCCAGGATCTGACACCGGTGATCGCCGCGGCTTCCACCATCCTCGTGTTCCTGACCCTCATCTTGATGGCCGGCGCCGCGTTGGCCAGGAAACTCTTCGTCAAATGACCGTCCCTTTCCTCAGCATCCGCGGCTTTCGCAAGACCTTCGGGAATATCATTGCGGTGGATGACGTGTCGCTGGAAGTGCCGAAAGGCGAGTTCCTGACCTTTCTCGGGCCCTCCGGCTCCGGCAAGAGCACCACGCTCTATGCCATCGCCGGCTTCGATGAACCCTCGGCCGGCGATCTCAGGATCAATGGGCAATCGATCCTCGCCACGCCGCCACACAAGCGCAATATCGGCATGGTGTTCCAGCGCTACACGCTTTTCCCGCATCTGTCGGTCGGCGAGAACATCGCGTTCCCGTTGCGGGTGCGCGGCCGGGCTGGCGCGGATATCGCGAAGAAGGTCAATGCCATGCTCGCTCTCGTCCGGCTCGAGGGATTTGCGGATCGCCTGCCGGCGCAGCTTTCCGGCGGCCAGCAGCAGCGCGTGGCGCTAGCGCGGGCGCTCGCCTATGATCCCCCGGTACTGTTGATGGATGAACCGCTCTCGGCGCTCGACAAGAAGCTGCGCGAGGAGATCCAGGTCGAGATCAGACGGATTCACCAGGAGACCGGCGTCACCATTCTTTATGTGACGCATGACCAGGAAGAGGCGCTGCGTCTGTCCGATCGCATCGCCGTGTTCAATCACGGCTGTATCGAGCAGGTGGGCTCGGGTGAGGCGCTCTACATCAGGCCGGCGACCAGGTTCGTCGCCGGATTCATTGGTGATTCCAATTTCCTGAAAGTGAGCGAGGTCCGCCGCGTGGGCCAGACGGCCATCGCTCTGTTGCCGGACGGCATGCGCATCGAGGGTGTCCCAGCCCATGCCGGCAATGGTCAATCGAGGCAAGCTGAACTGATGGTTCGCCCGCAGTCGTTGAGATTTGTGAAGGAATCCGAGCGAGGGCTTGCGGTCAAGGTCAAGGACGTCACCTTTCTCGGCGATACGTCGAGCGTTCTCCTTGAAACAGAATGGGGACAGGAAATCTGGTTCCGCGGCGCCGGTGGCTCGCTTGCGGCGAATGCGCTTGCGGGACTGGTGCGTGTCGACTGGAATCCAGCCGATAGCCACCTTTTCTGCTGAAGCGCAACCTCCCTCCCCGCGCTTCGCGCGGCGGAGGGAGAGATTCCACGCATGCCGAAGCGCTATTGCCTTAATCTAACGCCTATGAGGTGAGGGTGATGGGTCGAATTAAATCTAGCCCACATACTCCTTCAGGATCGAAGCGCCGAGCGTGTATTTGGGATCGACCATGTTGCCGAGCCTGACACGGCCAGCCTGGGTGAGCAGGAAATAGGCCTCATATTGATCGAAGCCAAAATCGCTCACCATCCAGTTGATGAGTTCACGATAGGCGATGCGCGCCGCATCTTCCATCGGCCGCGTGCTGCCGATCGTCATGATGAATTTCTCGTTCTCGAGGCGCGGCCAGGCGATCTGCCAGTTCTTGATCAGGTCCACTTGCACCGTCGTCGTCGACGGGATCTCGACCGCGACACCGCAGAGCTCGCCATCGCCCTGCGTCGCATGGCAATCGCCCAGATAGAGATAGGCGTCCTTGTGATGCACCGGGAAATAGACGACGGCGCCGGGACAGACATCGGGCAGGTCCATATTGCCGCCCCAATAATCGGGCTGCAGCGAGGTCACCGCTTCGATTTCCGGGCTGACGCCCAGCGTGCCGATGAAAGGCTCATAGGGCAAGGTGATCTTCTTGTTGAATTTGATCCCTGCCTCGGTCACTTCCATCTTCTTCACTTTTTCCGGAAGCGGCGCGTTGAGGAGAGCGGTGTTGTTGGTGGCGACGAGCCCGCCGAATTCGGGGATCAGCGCTGTCGTGCCGACGG
>VAZZ01000110.1:3257-9436 GCA_005884715.1 Alphaproteobacteria bacterium
GCATAAGGTCCATAGACGTAATTGTATTTGCCCTGCTTCGCGACGGTCAGCTCATGCGTCTTTCCCGCTTTTCCGTGTGCCACACCCTTGCGCGCCATATAGCTCGTCTCAAGCCAATTGCCCATCTTTGCCTCCTGCAGTTGTTTCTTCATATTGATCGGAAGCTAACGGCTTGAATAGCCACCGTCGATGGCAATCGCCTGCCCGGTCATGAAGGCCGACGCGTCGCTGGCGAGATAGACGGCGAGCTCGGCCATTTCCTCAAGCTTGCCCGCGCGGGGTATCGGATGCATGAGCCTATTTGTATTAAGTGCTGCCTCCGGGTCAGGCTCTGCCTGCGCCACTTCGATGGACAAAGGCGTCTCAACATAACCTGGACACATGGCATTTACCCTGACCCCGTGTTCGGCGAAATCGAGCGCCATCGCCTTGACCATGCCGATCACGCCGGCCTTGGCGCCGCAATAGGCCACTCTTTCGGCATGGCCGACCAGCCCATAGGTAGATGAGATGATGATGACCGAGGCGTTCTTTGCCGCGAGAAGTTGCGGTGAGGCGAAGCGTACACTGAGAAAGGCCGGCCTCAGCGTATGATCCATGATGCGCTGGAATTCGTGCGGGTCGGCATCGAAGATCGAGGTGCGCCCGCCTGCGCCTGCGCTCACCACCAGCGTGTCGATGCCGCCGAGAAACTCCTGCGCCTCAGCCGTCACGCGTTTGACATCTTCGACATTCGTCGCATCGCCTGATGCGCTGCCGGCCTTGCCGAGTTTCGCCAGCGCCGAGACGGCCTCGTCGAGGACATTCGTTCGCCTGCCCGAGATGAAAATGCCTGCACCTTCGTGGGCCATCGCTTCGGCGATCGCAAGCCCGATGCCGCTTCCGCCGCCATAGATGAGCGCCTTCTTTCCCTTGAGACGGCCGGACATGATCCCTCCTCTAGCGGATCTCGAACTTCAGGATAGAAGCAGCCTCGATCGCCTTCCAGTCGATGCCGATGCCAAGCCCGTTGCCGGGCGGCGCATGCACATCGCCTTGGGCGTCGGTACGGATGATATCCTCAGAGCCATATTCAAAGGCCTGGTAGGGAACCGGCTGCTCGAAATAGGTGCAGTTGTTATAGGCCAGCATGACATGAAGATTGGCGGCCTGGGTCAGCGTATAGCCCCAGCACTGGATCTCGACATCCATGCCCAGCGCCTCGGCAAGCCCCATGACCTTGCGGATCGGCGTGATGCCGCCGCAGATCGTCGCATCGACCCTGAGCGCGCTCCAGGCGCCGGCTTTGGCACCCTGCAGCAGCATCTGCAGATCGGTCCAGGTATTGCCGGCGGCGATCACCGGGACAGTGCTCTGCCGCCTGATCTCGCGATAGCCTTCGATATCGGTATCGACCAGCGGTGCTTCGAACCATCGGAAGCCAATCTCGCTCAAGCGGCGCGCCACGCGCGTGGCGCTTATGAGATCATAGCGTTGCTCGACATCGAGCATTAGAGCGAGGCCCTTGCCCTGGAAATGTTTCTGCACGGCTTCGCACATCGGTAGGTCGCGCTCAGGGACACACCAGCAATGGAATTTGACCGCCGTGAAACCTTCCTCATGCCGTTCACCGACATAGTCGATATAGCCCTTGTTGTCTACCAATAGCGGCGTCGAAGCATAGGACAGGATCTTGTTGCGTGCCCCACCGAGGAATTGATAGAGCGGCAATTGCGCATGCCGGGCTGCCATATCCCACAGAGCGATATCAATGAGCGAATGGGCCTGCGGCACCATGGGCGTGCCGAGATTGCGCATCTGCCGCCACAGGATCTCGCGTTCGGCGGGATGGCGCCCGACGATGTCGGGCAGGACATGGCGCAGCGTTTCGCCGACGGCGCGGTCGAAGCTGTGCGGTGTGATCATGGCCGCGCCGGCAATGCCGGTCAGGCCACTCTGCGCGGTGAGGCGCAGGATGATATTGGCCATATATTGGCCGTTCATGCCTTCGGCCCAACTGTAGCGCTCGACATCCGGGCCGACGACAAAGACTTCCGCTCTTTCGATTCTGTGCTCTTTCATGACTTTCTCTCTTATTGATGGAATCCCGCGCTTTCGCCGTGCCAGCCGAGATGACTGAGGAACTCGCGGGTGCGGGTGACGCGGGCAGCGGTGAAGATTTGCTGGGGCGTTCCTTCTTCGATGACGCGACCCTTGTCGAAGACGGCGACGCGGTTCGCCACGCGCCGCGCGAAATCCATCTCATGGGTGACGACCAGCATTGTCATGCCTTCATCGGCAAGCGTCTTCATGACGCTGAGGACCTCGCCAATGGTTTCAGGATCAAGCGCCGAAGTCGGCTCGTCGAACAGCATCAGCGCCGGCTCCATCGCGAGTGCCCGGGCGATGGCGACGCGTTGCTGCTGGCCGCCTGAAAGCGCGGATGGATGGGCCGTGGCTTTGTCCGAAAGACCGACTTTGGCGAGGAGCTTCTGGGAACGCTCTTCGGCGGCCTCGGAACTGAGTTTGAGAACCGTCGTCGGGCCGATGGTGACGTTGCGCAGGACGGTGAGATGCGGGAACAGCTCGAAATTCTGGAACACCATACCCATGCGCTGGCGCACAAGACGGACCGGGCTCTCGGTGCTCTTGACATCGTTGCCATTGAAAACGATGCGTCCGCCATCGAGCGGTTCGAGCGCATTGGCGCAGCGTAACAGTGTCGACTTGCCTGATCCCGAGGGGCCGATCAGGCAGACGACCTCGCCGCGCCCGAGTGTCAGGCTGACGCCGTCCAGTGCTGTGAGGCTGCCATAGCGTTTGATGACATTCTCGAAGATGAGGATCGGGTCGGCGGTCATTCGGCAACCTTGAAACGATGATGGACCCAGTCGACGAGTTTGGCTTGCGGATAACCCATCAGCCAGTAAAGCGCCGCCATGGCGGTGAGGACTTCCAGTATCCGGTAGGTTTCGGCGCGGATCTGCAGCGAGACATAAGAAAGTTCGGCGACCGCGATGATCGAGACGAGCGACGTGTCCTTGAACAGTGACACCCAGGTTGAGGCCAGCGCCGGCAGCACGCGCGTCAGCGCCTGCGGTGCGATGATGCGCAGGAAGACATTTGCTGGCGTCATGCCGAGCGCATAGGCGGCGTTCCATTGGCCCTGCCGGATCGAGACGATGCCGGAGCGGAATGTCTCCGAATTGAAGGCGGAGATATTGCAGACGAGCCCGACAATGGCGGTGGTGATCTGGGACAGCTGCACGTCGAAATAGGCGGGCAGCACGTAATAGACCCAGTAGATCTGAAGAATGAGCGGCGTGGCGCGGAAGAATTCGACGAAGCCGGTCGCAGCCATCGCGAGAGGGCGGATCTTCGAGAGCCGCAGCAACGCCAGGACGAGGCCTCCCGGAATGGCGAGCAGCATCGTCACACAGGCGAGCCAGATGGTCATCCAGGCGCCGTCGAGCAGCCGCGGCAGGCTCGACCAGACAATATTCCAGTCGAAGCTCATGAGGAACCGAGATGGGCGAGGCGGCGATAGAGCCGGTCGACGCCTCTCGCCATTGGATAGCAGAGGATGAAATAGCAAAGCATCGCGGCGGTATAGAGTTCGAAGGGGCGGAAGGTCTTGCCGGCGACGATCTGTGTCTAGCGCAGAAGTTCAGGCACCGCTGACGAACAGCGAGCCGAGCGCCGGCAGCATGCGGATGACGGCTTGCGGCAGGATGATAGTCTTGATCGCCTGGAATGGGCTCATGCCGAGAGCAAGCGCTGCCTGCATCTGGTTGCGGCGTACCGATGTCAGCCCGGCGCGGATCGTCTCCGACACATAGGCGCCGAGATGCAGGCCGAGGCCGGCAATACCGGCCGTCACCGCACTGATCGAATGGCCGATGAGCAGCGGGAAGGCGAAGAAGGTCCAGACCAGGATGACGAGCAAGGGAATGGCGCGCATACTGTCGACATAGAAACCTAACACGATATTCGCCGGCTGGCCGCCATAGGTCCGAAGCGTGCCGACGATAATGCCGATGGCGAAACCGAGTAGCGTCGAGAGCGTGCTGACGAAGATCGTCATGGCGAGCGCCTTGGCGAGGAACGGCCAGCTCGCAAGGATGGGCTGAATATTGATGTCCATGGCGCTTTCTTAACTCGTCATGGCCGCCCTCGAGGCGGCCATCCAGCCCTTTCAACCCAGCAATTGCGAGGCGCAGGGACTGGATGGCCGGGTCAACGCCCGGCCATGACGAATCGTGGCTAGCCGCCGCTCTTCAGCAGCTTCAATTCTTCGGCGGTGACGGCGTCCTTCATCCCATCATAGACGGCCTGCAGCCAAGCGAGGAAAACCGGATCGGACTTGTCGACCGCGAGGCCGACATCGGTCGACATTTCCTTGCTCTGCAGGCACTCATCGCCGGGCGGGAAGGAGACGAGACCGGGCACTTGCTTGTTGAGCGTTGGCCAGGCGACATTGTCGATCGTGGCGATATCGGCGCGCTTGGCCAGGATCTCTTCCACCGGTGCATTGGCGCCCGAACCCGCAACGCCCTTGAGCTTGATCTTGGGGAAGCGTGTCGGCGCCCAGGTCTCGGGCGGCGTGCCGGTGAAATAGACCAGGGTGAGGTCGTCGCGGTTGAGATCATCGACGGTCTTGAGACCCTTGAGCTTGGGATTGTCGGCGAGGCCGAACATGCACAGGCTTGAACGCGAATAGACGACGAAGTTCACCACTTCCTGGCGCTTCGGCGTCACCGCCAAAGGGGCGATCGAGATGTCGGCTTCGCCGGTGGCTAGGATAGGCACTTTGGTTTCGTGGCTGACCGGCACCACTTCGAGCTTCACGCCGAGCCGCTTGGCATATTCTTCGGCGAGGAGCCAGGCCGGTCCGGAGAATTGCGGGCCCGAGCCCGTGGTGTTTTCCGGCAGCCACGGGAATTCGCCGATCGCTGCGACTTTCAGGACGCCGCGCTGCTTGATTGCATCGATCTTGGGGCTTTGCCCTGCGGCCGGCACATCAGCACCGCCATAGGCGAGACCCGCAAAGCTGAATAGCAGTGCTATGGCAAGCGCTGCGTGACGAAGGATTTTCATCTTCATTGTTCACTCCCTGCAAAAGGCCTGGCTTTATCGGGTGATCCAGGTCCATCAGTCCTTTCGGACCACTCATCCCGCCCAATTCGGAGGTTGTGCGTGATAATCTAATTGTATACAATTAGTTTGAATGCGCAATAGGAATTGAGGACAGCGCAGTAATGGCGAAGAGCATCCAACAGAAGCTGGAATATCAATGATGATGGCCGATGGACCGATCCTGACCTTCGCCCGCTCGCCGAGTCTTGCCGAACAGGCAGCCGAGGCGATCGTCGGCGGCATCGCCGCTGGCATTTTCAAGCCGGGCGAAAGGCTGGTCGAGACCAACCTCGCCGCCACTTTGCAGATGAGCCGCGTGCCGTTGCGCGAGGCGCTGAAGATTCTGGAGGCCCAGGGCATCGTGGCCAGCACCCCTCATCGCGGCACCTTCATTCCAACCTTCGATGACAATCGTGTCGACCAGATCTGCGAGGCGCGTATTGCACTGGAGAAGATTGCCCTGCGTGATGCGGTCAACAATCGGCGACAGCTGCCGGCGCTGATCAAGCGGCTTGACGGCATCATCGCCACGATGGAACAGGCGGCGAGCCGGTTGAACTGGTTGGGTGTCAGCAAGGCTGATCTCGATTTCCATCGCGCCATTTGCGAGGCTTCTGAAAATGCCATCGTGCGCACACTGTGGGAATCGCTGGCGCGCCATGTGCTGATCGTTTTCGGCCAGGAGATCCGCGACGAGAGGGATGCCGTGATCATGGCTCCGCATCATCGCCGCTTGCGCGACCTGTTGGCCGCAGGCGACCGGGATGCGCTGATCGTCGAGATTCCGGGTCACATATTGCGTCTGCGCCGCCGCTAGCGGCAGCTGAACGGTCCTCCAACCCTGATCATCGAGGCAAACTCAACATGACGGGGCGATTTCCCGGCTAGTGCTCACGATTGCCTGTCGATGATTGTTCGGCGATAGTTGCTCGATCATGACGGCTGAGTGGGACTATATCATTGTGGGCGCGGGCTCGGCCGGTTGCGCAGTGGCCGGGGGGTCCTCTCGGCTTGATCGAGTGGATATGGACGCACAGGACATCGCCCTTCTCGGCGCCCATGAC
>VAZZ01000004.1 GCA_005884715.1 Alphaproteobacteria bacterium
TGCAAGGCCGAATTGGTGATGTAGAGGCGTGGACGATACTCGGCCAGGTTCTTGCCGAAGGACTCAATATCGGGTCCCAAGGGCGTAAAGGGAATGCCCACGATCCTGGCGCGATGAGCGCGCAGCATGGCGAGGAAATTGAAATAGCAGGGATCATCGACGAATACGGTATCGCCGGGCTCGATGAGGAAGCGGCACAGGAGATCGATCGCCTGGGTCCCCGAGTCGGTGAGCAGGATCTGGTCGGGCGGGGCATCGATGCCCTGATCGAAGAGGCGGCGCGACAGAAATTGCCGCAAGGGGGCGAGGCCCAAAGGCTGACCGTAATCGGTCAGATAGGCATTGTGCTGGCGCCGGCTCAAGCTGCGCAGCGCACGGCGCAGCGCCTCTTGCGGCATCCAGGATGCCGGCAGCCAGCCGCAGCCCGGCTTCAGCATTTTCTCGCTTGCCTCGAGCGACTGGCGCGAGACCCAGAGCGGGTCGATGGCGCGGTCGAGCCTGGGGCCGATCTCGGCCAAAGCGAGCGGCGGCATGTGGCCCGAGACGTAGAAGCCCGATCCACGGCGCGAGGCGATGGTGCCGTCAGCGATCAGGCGGTCATAGGCCTCGACTACCGTCGATTTGGCGACGCCCAGCGCCCCGGCAAAGGCACGAATGGAGGGCAGCTTCGCTCCCGGCGTCAGCAGGCGGCTGGCGATCCGCTGGCGGATCGATTCCATGACATGTTCGACACGGGTCGGGGCAGCGGGAGGAGTATGATCCATCTGTATTGATCTCGGTACCAGTACCGTTTGTGGAAATTGTACTCCTCTGTCTCTGGCAGCGCCAGAGAAGCGGAGCCACAAGGGGGCATGGACAGAGCCGCAATCGGCTGGATCAACGGATTTCTTGGCATGCTGATCTTCTCAGGATCGCTGCCGGCGACCCGCGCCGCCGTCGCCGATTTCGACCCGGTGTTTCTCACTGTGGCACGCGCCTCGATGGCGCTCCAGCACATAACGGCCGCCCATTCGATGGTATTCATCGGGCTCCTGCCGCTTGCAACCGCGATCTTCGCCGTGCTGAGGGGCGGCGAGCGGCCGAAGCCGGCCTTCTGGCTGTTCTCCTCGATCGGCAGTGCGCTGGTGATGGGCTTCGCGCTCGCGCAAGGGTTTGCGGCGGCTCCCAGCGGCGACTTGCTCATGCTGGCCGCGATCATCGTCTGCGGGCTCGGCTATGCCGAGGGTGCCAGGCTATCGCGGCGGCTCGGCGGCTGGCAGGTGATCTCCTGGGCACTGGTGATTTCACTGCCCGTCATGCTTGCGATCGCCCTCTATGCCTGGCCCAAAAACTGGGGCGGCATCGGGGAACCGGCCTGGATCGGACTCGTCTATGTGTCAGTGTTCAGCATGCTGGTCGGCTTCGTCTTCTGGTATCGCGGCCTCGCCCTCGGCGGCATCGCAGCGGTTGGCCAGTTGCAATTGCTGCAGCCCTTCTTCGGCCTCGTCCTCTCGGCCTTCCTGCTTCAGGAGCAGGTGAGCCCGCTCATGATCATCGTGACCATGGGCATCGTCGCCTGCGTGGCAGGCGCCAAGAGATTCGCGAGCTGAACCGGAAATCAGGCGCCGACGCAGGCGGTGAGCGAGCAGGGTTCCAGCGTCATCTGGGTCCTGACCGGCCAAGCCTGGTTCTTAGTCATGACGGTGATATTGGCGTCGCTGACCCGGTTGCGCAGATAGGCGCGGTTGTCACTGGCAAATGCCCCGGCATTGAGCAGCAGGACAGTGAGCAGAGCGGTAGCAATGACGGTCTTCATCGGATAGCCTCTCGAAGGCACATATGGGGTGATGCAAGGACAATGCCATGGGCCTGCGGAACCCACCCTGAATGGGCCGTTCATCTGGCGTTAATCTTCGAAAAAAGGCGAAAAAACGGGAAAAAGAAAAGGCCCCGGTCGGGGGGCCCTTAGTTAAGCGGCTCTTGAGGGGATCGGGGGGACAGTGAGCCGCTGGGGAGGAAAGGTTCCGGAAAGCAGAAGCACGGCCTGCGAGAGGGGCGGGTGTTAGGCTGAGCAACCGCTTCCCGGAATTGGGGAATTTCGCTGTCAGCCAGAGGCCGGTTGTAACCTGGTCATTTCGTCCTCCGCGTCGTGTTTCGAACTTGGAGATGAGTTTAGGTGATGGCCGTGTAATCGACCCTGAACGTCGCGTTCATCTGCCGTTTACTTCGGACGTGGCGTCAAGCCATGCAACCCGACGATGGGGCTGGCCCGTAATGGGGGACATGGCTATTCTGCTTACCTTCATGCCTTTTGCTGCGGGGATCATGGACAGCGAACTCAGGCAATTGCTCGCCAAGGTGGCGCAAGGCGACCGAAGCGCCTTTGCACGTCTCTATGACATTGTTTCCGGCCGGCTTTTCGGGATCATCACCCGGATGCTGCCACGCGCCGAGCTCGCCGAGGATGCTCTCCAGGAAACTTTCGTGCGCATCTGGCAGCGGGCCAAATCCTATGACGAAACGATCGCCAGCCCGATGGCGTGGATGGCGACGATCGCGCGCAACCAGGCGATCGATCTGAGACGACGATCGGCGGAGCGGCTCGCCGCCTCATCGGGTGAGCTCGATGAGACGATGGCGGACGAATCGCCCGATCCCGAATCACTCGCAAGCCAGGCGGGAGAACTGCGCCGCTTGCGCGACTGCATGGAAGGCCTGCCGGGCGAGCGCCAGCAGATGGTGCTGCTCGCCTATCGCCAGGGCTTTACCCGCGAGGAACTGGCTGAACGCTTCAAACGGCCGGTCACCACGGTCAAGACTTTGCTGAGGCGCAGCCTGATCGCGCTCAAGGAGTGTCTCGATGGCCCTCGATGAACCTCTTGAAGCGCTGGCGGCTGAATATGTGCTGGGGACGCTGTCTCCGGCCGAGCGCCTCGAAGCACAGACGCTGCTGTCGCAGAATAGCGACTTCGCCGCGGCGGTCGATCTGTGGACGCGGCGCTTGACTCCACTTTTGCTCGCTGCCCGCAGCATCGCGCCATCGGGCCAGTTGCGCGAGCGTATCCTGGCAAGC
>VAZZ01000585.1 GCA_005884715.1 Alphaproteobacteria bacterium
TTCAGCGCCTCTTCGAGACTGTCGGCGGTTTCGGCACTCATGTCATGACGGCGCGCCGCCTCGGCGAGCTCGCGTGCCGGCACAGCATTCTCCTCATCGGGAATGGTGAGCGTCACCACGCGATGGACGATTTCGGCGAAGGGCGTGATGAAGTCATCGATCGCCTTGGTGTTGAGCATGCCCCAGATGAGGACGAGGGGGCGCGACACGCGTTCGTTGAGTTCGCTGAAGGCGCGCGCCAGTGCGCGCCCTGCCGAAGGATTATGCCCGCCGTCGAGCCACAATTCGGCATCCTTCGGGATGAACGACCATAATTCGCCAGGACCCAGCCTTTGCATGCGCGCCGGCCAGATGGCTGTCCTGAGGCCTTGCGCGATATGGCTCTCACCGATGCGCGCGTCATCGAGGCTGCGCAAGGCCGCGATGGCGGTGCCGGCATTGTCGATCTGATGGCGGCCCAAAAGCTGCGGCAAGGGCAGGTCAAGGAGGCCGCTCTCATCTTGATAGACAAGGCGGCCATGCTGTTCATAGGCCTGCCAGTCCTGATTGGCGATCAAGAGCGGCGCGCCCTCAGTCTCGGCACAGCGCTCGATCTCGGCGCGCGCTTCATCGGGCTGCGGCGCTACGATCGCCGCTACGCCGGGCTTCAATATGCCGGCTTTTTCACGTGCGATCTCGGTGAGCGTGGCGCCGAGATATTGTTGATGGTCGTAGTCGATCGTGGTGATGATGCTGAGCGCCGGCCTGGCCACGACATTGGTGGCATCGAGCCTGCCGCCGAGACCCACTTCGAGAATGAGATAATCTGCAGGATGGCGTGCGAAGGCGAGGAATGCCGCCGCCGTGGTGATCTCGAAGAAGGTGATCGGCTCGCCGCCATTGACCGCCTTGCATTCTTTGAGGAGTGCCGAGAGCTGGTCTTCGGCGATGAGCTCGCCGCCACCGTGTCTGCCGAGCCTTATGCGCTCATGGAATTTGACCAGGTGTGGGGAGGTATAGCAATGAACAGAGAGCCCTGCGGCTTCCATGGCGGAGCGCAGATAGGCGATGGTCGAGCCCTTGCCATTGGTGCCGGCGACATGCAGCACCGGCGGCAGGTCGCCTTGCGGATTGCCGAGACGCGCAAGGATGCGCCACATGCGGTCAAGCTTGAGGTCGATGATCTTCGGATGCAGCGACAGGAGTCGCTTCAGTATGGCATCGCTGACGGCCATGCGGATCAGGAGGCAACCGGAACGAGCGCCGTACCGTTGCCGTTGCTGCTGTTCTTGAGGACGGGCGGCGCCTTCGACAGGAGCCGTATGACGCGGCTCACCGTGTCGCGGATCTGGTGGCGATGCACCACCATATCGACCATGCCATGGTCCTGCAGATATTCAGCGCGCTGGAAGCCTTCCGGCAGTTTCTCGCGGATCGTCTGTTCGATGACGCGCGGACCGGCAAAGCCGACGAGGGCGCCCGGCTCCGCAATGTGGACGTCACCCAGCATGGCATAGGAGGCGGTGACGCCGCCGGTCGTCGGATTGGTCAGCACCACGACATAGGGAAGCTTCTCCTCGCGCAATTCGCGCACCGCGATCGTCGTCCGCGGCAGTTGCATGAGCGACAGGATGCCTTCTTGCATTCGCGCCCCGCCGGACGAGGCAAACAGCACATAGGGTGCCTTTTTCTCGACAGCGGCCCGCATCGAGGTGATGAGGCCCTCACCGGCCGTCATGCCGAGCGATCCGCCCATGAAGGAGAAATCCTGCACGGTGATGACGAGCGGAAGCCCATCCAGCGTGCCCGAGCCGGCGAGGATCGCGTCTTCGGCACCGGTCTTCTGCTTGGCCTCCTTCAGCTGATCCGTATAGCGCCGCTCATCGCGGAATTTGAGCGGATCGACCGGAGCCTGCGGCAAGGCAATCGTTTCATATTCGCCGGCGTCGAACATGGATTTGAGGCGCACATCGGGCGCCATGCGCATGTGATAGCCCGATCCCGGAATGACGAACTGGTTGTTTTCGAGATCGCGGTAGAACACCATTTGCCCGGTCTCGGGGCATTTGACCCACATATTTTCCGGCGTCTCGCGCTTTGCGCCGAGGAGACCGCGGATTTTGGGACGGACGAAATTCTTGATCCAGTTCATCTGATTAACTCCGCACGCCCTGGGCGATCTCGCTCACCAGTGCATGCACGGCTTTGACGGTTTCGGGCGTAGGCTTGCCCGTCTTCGTGAGATTGTTCTTGACGGCATTTACGAGGGCCGATCCCACCACTACGCCATCGGCGTTGCGGGCGATGCTGCGCGCCTGTTCGGCGGTCTTGACGCCGAAGCCGACGGCGATCGGCAGCCTGGTATGGCCTTTGAGGCGGATGACATTCTGCTCGACGCTTTTGAGATCGGGCGTCTTGGTTCCGGTGATGCCGAGCACCGAGACATAATAGACGAAGCCCGACGTATTCTGGAACACGGCGTTGGCGCGCTTCTCATCGGTGGTGGGTGTGGCAAGCCGGATGAAATTGAGCCCGGCCTTGAGAGCCGGAAGGCACAGTTCCTGGTCTTCTTCCGGCGGCAGGTCGACGATGATGAGACCATCGACGCCGGCCGCCTTGGCGTCTTTCAGGAAACGGTCGACGCCATAAATATAGATCGGATTGTAATAGCCCATGAGGACGATGGGCGTCGTGGCATCACCGGTACGGAATTCGCGCACCATCGCCAAGGTCTTGATCAGCGTCTGGCCTGCTCTCAGTGCCCGCAATCCAGCCTCCTGGATCGCCGGACCGTCGGCCATCGGATCGGTGAAGGGCATGCCGAATTCGATGATGTCGGCGCCGGCCCTGGGCAGTCCCTTGATGATGTCGAGCGACGTCTGATAATCGGGATCGCCCGCCGTCACGAAGGTGACGAGAGCGGCGCGGCCTTCGCGCTTGAGATCGGCGAAGCGTTTGTCGATGCGTGTCGTCACAATGTCACCCCAAGATGATCGGCGACGGTGAAGATATCCTTGTCGCCGCGCCCCGACATGCAGATCACCATCAGATGATCGGCTGGCTTCTTTGGCGCGATCTTCATCGCATGAGCAAGCGCATGCGAGGGTTCGAGCGCCGGGATGATGCCCTCGAGCTTGCAGCAGAGCTGGAAGGCTTCCAGCGCTTCCTTGTCGGTCGCCGAGACATAGTTGACACGCTTCAAGTCATTGAGCCAGGCATGTTCGGGTCCAATGCCCGGATAATCGAGGCCGGCTGAGATCGAATGAGCTTCGGTGATCTGCCCGTCATCATCCATCAGGATGTAGGTCCGGTTGCCATGCAAGACGCCCGGCCTGCCGCCGGTGATCGAGGCCGCATGCTTGCCGCTATTGAGGCCGTTGCCGGCGGCCTCGACGCCATAGATCTCGACATCCTTGTCGTCGAGGAAGGGATGGAACAGGCCCATGGCGTTGGAGCCACCGCCGATCGCGGCGACCAGCGATGAGGGCAGGCGGCCTTCGCGCTGAAGCATCTGTTTTTTCGTCTCATTGCCGATGACGCATTGGAAATCGCGGACCATTTCCGGATAGGGATGTGGGCCCGCAACCGTGCCGATGCAATAGAACGTGTCCTCTATATTGGCGACCCAGTCACGCAGCGCTTCGTTGAGCGCATCTTTGAGCGTGCGCGAACCTGAAAGGGCCGGCACCACCTCGGCGCCGAGCAGCTTCATGCGAAAGACATTGG
>VAZZ01000586.1 GCA_005884715.1 Alphaproteobacteria bacterium
CGATGCGGTAGAACCGCCGCAAACCCCTCAACTACCTGGGATGTCGCGGCACTGGAAATCGGACGAGCCCGATTTCATCTTTCCGGGATTCGGCCGGTCATGAGCGTCGTCATCATCGACTATGGCTCCGGCAATCTCCATTCCGCCGCCAAGGCCTTCGAGCGCGCCAAGCGTGACTCGGGATCGAATGCGACGATCGAAGTGACTTCGGATCCCGGACATGTGCGCCGGGCCGAGCGCATCGTGCTGCCGGGCGTCGCCGCCTTCCGCGATTGCCGCGATGGATTAAGGGCGGTGTCCGGCATGTGGGAAACGCTGGAAGAGGAAGTCACCCGTCGCGGCAAGCCCTTCCTAGGCATCTGTGTTGGCATGCAATTGATGGCAACGCGAGGCCTCGAGCATGTCGAAACCCAAGGTTTCAACTGGATCGCCGGCGATGTGAAGGTGATCGACCCCAAGGATCCGTCCCTCAAGATCCCGCATATGGGGTGGAACACGCTTGATGTGGCGAGGCCGCATGCTCTGTTTGATGGCATTCCGCTCGGATCTCAGGGTCTGCACGCTTATTTCGTTCATTCCTACCACATGGCTCTCGCCAACAAGGCGCCGCTTGTCGCCACCGCCGATTATGGCGGCGCCGTCACGGCTTTCATCGCCCGCGATAATATGGCGGGCAGCCAGTTCCATCCCGAGAAGAGCCAATCGCTTGGTCTGGCACTGATCGCCAATTTCCTGAAGTGGCGGCCATGATCCTGTTTCCCGCGATCGATCTCAAAGGCGGCCAATGCGTGCGCCTCAAGCTCGGCGACATGGCTGAAGCGACCGTCTTCAACGACGATCCGGCAGCGCAGGCGCGAGCCTTCGAGGCCCAGGGCTTCCGCTGGCTGCATCTCGTCGATCTCGATGGAGCATTTGCCGGGAGGCCGGTGAATGCAGGGGCCATCGAGGCGATCCTCGCTGCCGTCACCATTCCCGTGCAACTGGGGGGCGGCATTCGCGATCTCGCCATGATCGAGACCTGGCTCGCCCGCGGTATCCGCCGCGTGATCTTAGGGACAGTCGCGCTGCGTGATCCCGATCTGGTGAAAGATGCTTGCCGCAGACACCCAGGCCGTATCGCCGTCGGCATCGATGCGAAGGGCGGCAAGGTGGCGGTCGAAGGCTGGGCCGAGACATCCGAGCTCACCTCCATCGACCTGGCGCGCCGTTTCGCGGATGCGGGCGTTGCCGCCATCATCTTCACCGATGTCGATCGCGATGGCGTGCTGAAAGGCCTTAACATCGAAGCGACATTGGCACTGGCCGGAGCGGTGAATATTCCGGTGATCGCCTCGGGCGGGTTGGCATCGCTCGCCGATATCCGGCGCCTTCTCGAACCCGATTGCACCATGTTGGAAGGCGCCATTTCGGGCCGCGCCCTTTATGATGGGCGCCTCGATGCGGCTGAAGCCCTGAAGCTCATTGCCGAGGCGGCCTGATGCTGAAGGCGCGCATCATTCCCTGTCTCGATGTGAAGGATGGTCGCGTCGTCAAGGGTGTCAATTTCGTCAACTTGCGCGATGCCGGTGACCCCGTCGAGATCGCCAAGGCCTATGACAAGGCCGGCGCCGATGAATTGTGCTTCCTCGACATCACCGCCACGCATGAGAATCGCGGCATCATCTTCGATGTCGTGAAGCGGACCGCCGAGGCCTGCTTCATGCCGCTCACCGTGGGCGGTGGCGTGCGCTCGACCGAGGACATCCGCAAGCTTCTGCTCGCCGGCGCCGACAAGGTGTCGATCAATACGGCCGCCGTGAAAAGCCGCGATTTCGTGCGCCAGGCGGCGGAGAAATTCGGCAGCCAGTGCGTTGTCGTCGCCATCGATGCGAAACAGGTATCGCCTGGCCAGTGGCAGATATTCACCCATGGCGGGCGCAACCCGACCGGCATCGATGCGATCGCCTTCGCTCGCGAGGTCGTGGCGCTGGGGGCCGGTGAACTGCTGGTGACTTCCATGGATCGCGATGGCACCGGCCGGGGCTTCGACATCGCGCTGATGCGCGCCATTACCGATGAGGTCAGGGTGCCGGTCATCGCTTCGGGAGGCGTGGGGACGCTCGATCATCTGGTCGAGGGTATCAAGGACGGCCATGCCACGGCGGTACTTGCCGCCTCGATCTTCCATTTCGGCACATTCACCATTGCCGAGGCCAAGAACCATATGGCCCACCGGGGAATTCCCATGCGGCGGGATTCGCTCTAAGACAGGCTGAGGGGCAGGAACATGACCGATATTTTACGCCACAGGCTCGAGGTCCTGGCCGAGCTCGCCGATACGGTGACCGCCCGCAAAGGCGCGTCGCCGGAAATCTCCTATACGGCGAAGCTCCTCTCCCAGGGCATCGAGAAATGCGCCAAGAAGGTCGGCGAGGAAGCGATCGAAGCGGCCCTTGCCGCAGTAAAGGGCGACCGCAATCACCTCAAGCTCGAAGCCGCCGATCTCTTTTACCACCTGATCGTATTGCTCGAAGTATCGGGCCTGCCGCTTGCCGAAGTGATGGGCGAGCTCGAGAAGCGAGTCGGCACCTCAGGCATAGCGGAGAAAGCCAGCCGCAAGCAGGTGTGATGATGGACTCCTTGCGCGACGAGATCTCGCCCTATCGCCATTTCGAGCGCAATGCCTGGGCCAAATTGCGCGCCGATACGCCGATGACCCTCGATCAGGCGGATATCGATGAATTGCGCGGCCTCAATGACCGCATCGATCTCGCCGAAGTGGTGGCGATCTATCTGCCGCTGTCGCGTCTCCTCAATCTCTATGTCGCGGCGACCCAGGAGCTTTTCCGCGCCACCGGCAGGTTCCTCCATGCTGAAGGCACCAAGGTGCCTTACATCATCGGCATGGCCGGCAGCGTCGCCGTCGGCAAGAGCACGACCGCGCGCATCCTGCAGCGTTTGCTGGCGCGCTGGCCCAACCATCCCAAGGTAGATCTCGTCACCACCGACGGCTTCCTTCTGCCCAATGAGATCCTCGAGCGCGAAGGCATCATGAATCGCAAGGGCTTCCCGGAAAGTTATGATCTGCCGGCGCTGCTGCGCTTCCTCTCCGACATCAAGGCGGGAAAACACAAGGTGACGGCGCCGGTCTATTCGCATCTCACCTACAATGTCATGCCGGAGAAGCGCATCATTATCGACCGCCCCGATATCCTGATCGTCGAGGGCCTGAACGTGCTGCAGGCCGGCCGGCCGCCGCGCGACGGCAAGATCATTCCTTTCATTTCCGACTTCTTCGATTTCTCGATCTATCTCGATGCGGCCGAAGACGTCCTGCGCGACTGGTATGTGACGCGCTTCTTCTCATTGCGCGACACCGCCTTCCGCGACCCCAAATCCTACTTCCATCGCTATGCCTCGCTCACCGACAAGGAGGCGCATGCCACTGCCAACCGCATCTGGGAGACGATCAATCTTGTTAACCTGCGCGAGAATGTGGTGCCGACGCGCCAGCGCGCCGATCTCATCTTGCGCAAAGGGGCGGATCACATAATCCACAGCGTGTGGCTGAGGAAGCTTTAGCGCTTGTGCCCTTGCTCTCAACCGGAAGAGGTGGGACTCATTGCGAGCGAGGCGAGGGTAGGGGCCTTTAAGCTTGGCCTTGCCGGTTGACCCCCACCCCGGGCCGATCCCTCCCCGCAAGGCGGAGTGATAGAGAGGAATGAGCGTCACCGCCAACCCCGCGCGCGGTTGACCGCCTCGGAGAAGCGTTCGCGCCGTGAAGCGGCGGCGCTTCCAAGCGGAACTATCTCGCTTGCCACCGGACAGACCGGCAGCTCATGGCCGATGCCGAGAGCGGCGAGCGAGGCCGCTCCATAGGCGGTGAGTTCATTGACGTCGCGCAGATGCAGTTTCTTGCCCAGCACATCGGCGAGGAACTGGCGGAAATAGGCGCTGCGCGTCAGGCCGCCATCGAT
>VAZZ01000587.1 GCA_005884715.1 Alphaproteobacteria bacterium
TCAACGGCCTTACCAACAAATCCCATCCTTGCCAGGTCATGGCCGATATCATGACCTTCGAGGAACATCGGGGATCCATCGACAAGCATGCAATTGCCTGGGTGGGCGATGGCAACAATGTCGCGACCTCATGGATCCATGCGATGACCAGGCTCGGCGGCGAGTTGAGGCTTGGCTGTCCGTCCGAACTCTCTCCCAACCCGGATGCCGTGCGCTGGGCGAAGGATCAGGGCGGCAAGGTCAAAGTCACCACCTCGGCCGAAGAAGCGGTCAAGGACGTATCCTGCGTCATCGCCGATGTGTGGGTCTCAATGCATGATACTGACGCAACGGCGCGTCACAACATGCTGAAGCCCTATCAGGTGAACGAAGCGCTGATGCGCCAAGCGCGGCCCGATGCGCTATTCATGCATTGCCTGCCCGCTCATCGCGGCGAAGAGGTCACTGCTGCAGTCATGGACGGCCCGCAATCGGTGGTATTTGACGAAGCAGAGAACCGTCTCCATATCCAGAAGAGCATTTTGCTCCGGTGCCTCGGCGCGGAATGATGCCGTAAATTTCACCTATCGAAGGGGCGAATCCCAATTTGCCCTTGCGGAAACACGTGAACACCATGATCGAGCTGCCCGACAACACCGTTATGCCTTTCGAGATCAAGCCATTGGGCGTGCGCGGACGCATCGTGCGCTTAGGGCATGTGGTGGACGACATCCTGCACAAGCATGATTATCCGGCCCCGGTCTCGGCGCTGCTGGCGGAGGCAGTGGCGCTCACTGCCATGCTCGGCGCCTCGCTCAAATTCGACGGCAAATTTATCCTGCAGACCAACAGCGACGGGCCGGTCGATCTCCTGATCGCCGATTTTTCCTCCCCCGGCGGAATCAGAGGGTATGCGCGTTTCGATGCCGGCATGATCGCCAAGCTCAAGGCGCCCACACCGCAGGCCCTCCTCGGCAAGGGTCATCTCGCCATGACCATCGACCAGGGCCAGGGCATGGAGCGCTACCAGGGAATCGTGGCACTGGGTGGGGTAACGCTCAGCGAAGCGGCGCTCGGCTATTTCCAGCAATCAGAGCAGATCCCGACGCGGCTTCGGCTGGCGGCGGGGGCGCTGGCGCAACGTGGCACGCGGCCGGAAGCCTGGCGTGCCGGCGCCATCATGGTGCAGCATCTGCCGCGCGATGGCGGCATCAGCCCGCAGCCTTTCCATTCAGGCGATGCGCCGGAAGGCCACGAGGAACATGCCGTCGAAGACGATCACTGGGTGAAGGCGCGTCTGCTGCTCGACACGGTCGAGGATCACGAGCTCCTCGATCCGATGCTGACGCCGGAAGAGCTGCTCTACCGGCTCTATCATGAGGACGGCGTCACGGTCTATCGGCCGGTGACGCTCGAGCGCCACTGCACCTGTTCGCGCGAAAAGATCGGCGATCTTCTGAAAAGCTTCTCAGATGATGATCGCGCCGCGATGATGACCGACGGCATCATCGATGTGACATGTGAATTCTGCTCTACGCATTACCGCTTCGCGCCGGAGGAGGTGGAGCCGGCGGCATAGAACCTCGGCCAGCGCCCCGGCTTGTGTCGATCGTGTCATAGTCGACGACCGTCTTGCCGACCGGGAGAAGCGAGGCCAGCGCCAGTTTCAGGTGCTGCAGGGCGAAAGGTATGCCGATGATGGTGATGCCGAGCGTCACGGCAGCGGCAATGTGCCAAAGAGCGAGCCACCAGCCGCATAGCACGAACCAGATCACATTGCCGATAAGCCCAAGCGTTCCGGTGCCGAGATCATCCCTGCCGGTCAGGTCCTTGCGCGAGACCACATCTCGCCCGAAGGGCCAGAAGGAAAACATCGCGAGGGTGAAGCAGGAGCGCGCCCAGGGCAGGCCGATGATGGTAATCGCCATTACGAAAGTCGCCAGGAGCCAGCCGAGGCCGGAAAGAAATCCGCCGAGGATGAACCACAGGATGTTCAGAATCAGGATCATGCCCGTATCATCTCAAGAAAACCGGGCTTTGATATGGGAAGAGTCCGGAGTGGGTGCAATAGTCATGCCCTCTCCCCGCCGAATCGGGGCGAGGGTAAAATCAATTCACACAGTGCCGGATGAGCCTCTTCATGAAGCCTTGGCATTTTTCGATCTCGGAGATGGCGATGAATTCATCAGGCTTGTGCGCCTGCTCGATCGAGCCCGGCCCACAAATGATCGAGGGGATGCCGATCTCCTGGAAGAGGCCCGCCTCGGTGCAATAGGACACCGCCTCGGTGCCGTTGGCTTCGGCGAGATGCAGCGCCAGATGCTCGGCCGGTGAATCCGGTTCGGGCCTGAGCCCCGGCACGGCGTTGGTGCGATCGGTGGTAATGCCGGTCTCCTTGGCGACCGCCTTCATCGCAGGTTCGAGCGAGCGGGCGAAGCGGTTGAATTTCTTTGGCACCTCGTCGGGATCGGAGCCCGGCAGAAGCCTGGTTTCCCATTTAAAGCCGCAGCGGCGCGGAATGATGTTCTTGGCGGTGCCGCCCTCGATGAGGCCCACATGCACGGTCGTATAGGGCGGGTTGAAGCGGCCCGACGGATCGCCGCGCTCGCGCATTTCAGCGGCGAGTCGGCTGATCTCGGTCAGGAGCTCGCCCGCCACCAGGATCGCATTGACGCCCAGATGCGTGTAGCTCGAATGCGCCTCATGGCCGATGACTTCGGTGGCGAAAGTAAGCGCCCCCTTATGAGCGTTCACCACTTTCATCAAGGTCGGCTCGCCGACAATCACGGCCTTGGGCCGCGGCAGATGCTCCTTCATATAGGCTACAAGCGGACGCACGCCGACGCAGCCCACTTCCTCATCGCAGGAGAGAGCCAGATGGATGGGGACCTTTAGCTTCGCCGCCTTGAAATCCGGCACCAGCGCCAGGGCATTCGCCAGGAATCCCTTCATGTCGCAGGTGCCGCGGCCATAGAGCAGGCCGTCCTTCTCCACCACTTCGAAAGG
>VAZZ01000111.1 GCA_005884715.1 Alphaproteobacteria bacterium
GTCTGGTACGTCAGGCATCTGAAGCCGGCACTCGTCTCCATGGCAGCGGGCAAGGACTTCGCAATGGCTCATATCGACAATGTGGCCCTTTGCGATTTCCTGGAAGAATCTGGCGCGCATTTAGTGAAGCGCGTGGTCGAGCAGACCTTGAGATCAGCGCTTGCTGAAATTGCCACACATGATGCGCGCCTCGGCAGACCTGTCGCCTGGGGCGATCTTCTTCATGCGGTTTTCACTCATCCCTTGTCGAGCCAGAGCGATCATTTTCCGATTGTCGGTCCTTTCCGGCAGGGCGGAAGTGAATCCACCGTCTTCCACAGCGGCTTTGATGCCGCGACATTCATGAAGCTCACCGGATCGACCTTCCGCATCGTCATCGATCTGGCCGATTGGGACAAGAGCTTCTGCATCAATGCGCCCGGCCAAAGTGGCGACAGCCGATCTTCTTTCTATGATGCGATGTCCATTTTTTGGGCGGCAGGACAAGTGGTCCCCTTGCTGAGCTCCGCCGATGCTGTACGCAGCGCAGCAAAGGTCGAGATCGAGTTGATCCCGTCCCGCTGATTTTGGTTTTGGTACGGAAAACTGGGAGGTTGGGTTGATCTACGAAATCTGTGTGGATTCGGTGGCGGGCGTGAGTGCCGCGAAGGCGGCGGGTGCGCATCGGGTCGAATTGTGTGGCGATCTACTCGAGGGAGGCACGACACCCAGCCGCGGCATGATTCGCCAGGCGCGGACGATCGCCGGGATCGGCCTCCAGGTGATCATCCGTCCGCGCGGCGGCGATTTCCTTTTCGACGATGACGAATTTGCCGTCATGCAGGGCGATATCGAGACCGCCAGGGCGGAAGGCGCCGACGGTGTCGTGATCGGACTCCTGACACCCGAAGGTGTGATCGATGCGGCGCGGACGCGCGAACTGATTGCCCAGGCAAGGCCGTTGTCGGTGACATTCCATCGCGCCTTCGATATGACCCGCGATCCCTTCGAGGCGCTGGAGGCGCTGGTCGGGCTTGGCGTCGACCGTGTGCTCACTTCGGGCCAGGAGGCAAGCGTCCTTGAAGGTCTGCCGCTGATTACCGAACTTATACGCCGCGCAGGTGATCGGATCATCATCATGCCGGGAGGCGGCATTACTAAACGTAGCGTCGATCGCATCATTGCCGCCGCGAAGCCGCGCGAGATCCATTTCGCAGCGCTCGAGCCCGAGGCCGGCGGCATGCGGTTTCGCCGCTACCATGTCTTCATGGGCGGTGAATTGCGGGCGCCCGAATATGATCGCCTGGTCACCTCGGCGGGGTCCATCCGCTCGGTGATCGCCAGGGCATCGGACTAGCGGACCCCCGGCGACTTCCCGCCAAAGTTGCTCGACAATCGCGATGGAGAATGTTCCAACTAAAGGGATCGATTGCCCGGGAGAGAACTCATGAAAACGCCTGAGGATTTGGCCAAGACGGAATCTGCCGCAAGCTTGGCGGCGCGGATCCGCCGCAAGGAGATATCGCCGGTCGAGGTGGTGGAGAGCGCTATAAACCGCATCGAGACGCATAATTCGAAGATCAATGCGCTCATCATCTTCGGCTATGAGGATGCGTGCAAGGCGGCGAAAGCGGCGGAAGCAGCAGTCATGAGGGGCGACAAGCTAGGGCCATTGCACGGCGTGCCGATCGCCATGAAGGATTGTTTCGATTTCAAGCCGGGCTGGGTCACGACCTTTGGCGGCATCAGGGCGCTCAAGAATCATGTCGCCGATACTTACTGCATGTTCGTCGAGCGCATGGAGAAGGCTGGCGCCATCATGGTCGGCAAGACCAACAGTCCGGTCTTTGGCTTCCGCGGCACCTGCGACAATTATCTGTTCGGGCCGTCGCGCAATCCCTTCGATCTCACCAAGAACACCGGCGGATCTTCGGGCGGCAGCGCCGGTGCCGTTGCTGCGGGACTTCTGCTGCTCTGCGAAGGCACCGATGGCGGCGGCTCGATCCGCATCCCGGCCTCCTGGTGCGGTGTCTTTGGCTACAAGCCCGCTTTCGGGCGCGTGCCGTTGGTGACCCGGCCCGACGCCTTCAGCGGCAACATCCCCTTCATCTTCGAAGGCCCGATCAGCCGGACTGTCGAGGATAGCGCGGTCGCAATGTCGGTGCTTGCCGGCTACGATTCACGCGATCCCTATGCCATCGAGGGCAGCGTCGATTTCATGGGCGCGCTAAAGAAATCCATCGCCGGCAAGAAGATCGCCTATACCCGCGACTATGGGATCTTCCCGGTCGATAAGCGGGTCATCGCCGTGGTCGATAGGGCCGTGACGGTCTTTGAGGAAGCGGGCGCCCATGTCGAGGAGGTCAAGATCGATATCCGCCGCTCGCATATGGAGCTGAGCGACATGTGGTGCCGGCTCATCGCGCCCAAGCAAGTGGCGGTGCTCGAAGGCTTCAAGCGCCAGGGCATCGATCTCATGCGCGACCATCACGACGATTTTCCGCCCGAATTCTGGCACTGGGACGAGATCGGCCGGCGCATGAGCGCTGTGCAATATCTCGCCGATGAGGTGATGCGCACCGAGGTCTTCGATGCGCTGCGTCCGGTGCTCGATGCTCATGACTACATTGTATCGCCGACGCTGGCCTGCCTCGCGGTCGACAATGCGACGGATGGCAATACCGTCGGTCCTGAGACGATCGAGGGCGAAAAGATCAATCGCCTGATCGGCTGGTGCATGACCTATCTGATCAATTTCATTGGCTATCCGGCGGCGACGGTCCCGGCGGGTCTTGCCGATAATGGCCTGCCTGTCGGCATGCAGATCGTCGGCAAGCGCTATGCGGATGAGGATGTGTTCGTTGCGAGCGCCGAATTCGAGCGGCGGCGCCCGTGGATGGACACTTACCGGCGCTGCAAGCTCTAGAACCTGTCCCTCATGCTGAGGTGGCAGCGAAGCGGCCCTCGAAGCATCCAGCAGGATAGAGCGAGCGAGCTTGTGGACGCACACTCTTCGAGGCTCCCCCGGCTCGAGGCCGGGGTCGCACCTCAGGGTGAGGGTAGAAGCGTTCTCACCACAGCGTATAGCCGCCATCGATGACGAAGGCGGCGCCAGTGACATAGCTCGAGGCCGGTGATGCCAGATAGATCGCCAGAGGCGCGATCTCATGCGGCTCGCCGGTGCGGCCCATCGGCACGGCGCGCACGAATGTCTCGATCACCTCGGGATGTTTCTCGGCCCAGGCGACATTGGGCTCGGTCATGAACAGTCCCGGGCAGATGGCGTTGACGGTGACGCCGCGCGGCGCCCAGTCGGCGGCGGTTGGCTATGAGGCCGCTGATCGAGGCGATATTGATCACGCGCCCTTCGCCCCGCTTCAGCATCGCGCCGCCGATGATCTTGGTCGCGAGGAAACAATGCGTCAGATTGAGGTCGACAAAACGCTGCCAGGTGTCGAGGTCGGTATCCTCAATCGCCACATCGAGATTGCGGCCGCCCACATTGTTGACCAGGATATCGATGGGGCCGGCTTCCGCGAGGACGCGCTGGCACAAGGCCTCGCATATTTTCGGTTGGGCGATATCGGCGGGAAAGGTCCAGACCTGGCGCCCGCGGTCGCGGATCTCGGCGGCGGTTTTCGCAAGTGCGTCAGGATCACGTCCGTTTAAGATGATATCGGCGCCCACTTCTGCCGCCGCGAGCGCGATGGCCCGCCCGAAACCCCGGCTGCCGCCGGTGACGAAGAGACGCTTTCCATCCAGGCGGAAACGATCGAGCACATTCACGGCCACTTCCTCGCGAGGCATCTTGGCATGATGCGTTTATCTGATAATCTAGCCTTTCCGCCCTGTCGAGACATTAGAGGGGAGGCACGAAAGCACGGTGAGTCAGTGAGCCAGGCCGGCAAATGTCCGGCGGCAGAACCCCTTGCAGGGTCGGAAAATTGACTGGCGAATTCATTCGCCTACAGACAAAGTCCAAATGAAGTCCAAAGAAGACTGATCAAATCCCGGGAGTATGCAAATGACGATACGCAAGGAAGAGGAATATAAACTGCAGCAGAATCTCGCCCGCTTGTTGCAGCAGGGAAGCATCGACAGACGTGAGTTCCTGATGCGCAGCATGGTGGCCGGCCTCGGTCTCGCCGGCATCGGCGCTGCGGCGAAGAACGGCATTGGATCGGCCCGCGCGCAAGACCGCCCGCTGACGCCGACCTTCTATCAGTGGATCATCGACCTTCACCCGAGCATCCCGAAGGTCAATGAAAAATTCCCCGGCATCAACTACCAGATAGCGCCGGTCGAAGGCTTCGGCATCGAGCGTTTCGTCGCGGAAGCCAAGAAAAAGGAAAGCACCTGGGACGTCTATGTCGGCCAGACGCCGTTCGTGGAAATGTCGGCGATGAAGGCGGCCGACGTCATCGAACCGTGGGACAATTACATCCCCAAGGAAGTCATCGACGACATGATCCCTTCGATCCGCGCGGAAAACACGATCGACGGCAAGCTCTATGGCTGGCCGTTCTTCCTCGATGTGATCGGCAATGCCTGGCATTCGGGGCTCACAACCAAGGCCGGCCTGCCGGATAAAGCTCCGGTGACCTGGGATGAACACCTGGCCAATGCCAAGAAGGTCGTCGCGTCCGGCGCAGCACCCTTTGGTGCCACCTTCGATTCGCATGGCTGGCGTTCGCTCGCCCCAATGACGCACAGCATGAGCACTGCGGTCTACACAAAGGAAGGCCTGTTCGACTTCACCAGCGATGCCGCGGTCGAGGCCTTGAAACTGATGAAGCAGATCATGGCCGTATCGCATCCCGACATCCTGCTTGAAGGTGCCTCCGATGCCGGCGTCAACGGAACGCCGGACGAGGTGGCTTTCGCCGCCGAGCGCGTCGCCTATTACCACAAATACTTCAATGCGCCGCTCCGCATGGCGCAGAACTGGGACGATCCCAAGCTTCTGCATATGGGTCCGTTGCCGAAATTCGCCAATGGCGAAGGCTCGACGGTGTTCTGGACGACCGGCTGCGCGCTGTTCAAACATGGCAAGAACAAGGAGAAGGCGGCCGAATATATCAAGGCGCTGACCTACGATCCGCAGATCTGGCAGGATTCGATTGCCGGCACCAAGGCCGCCCATCCGGGCCAGTTGCCCCCCTACAAGTCCATCTATGCGGCCTGGGAGGCTAAGAAGCCGGACTGGATGCTCGATTTCGTTCCCCTGGTTCGTGCCCAGCTCGACAAGGCCAAGGCCATCACCAACCACATCTTCGGGCTGCAGCAATTCGTCATCGGCAAGCCCGTCTGGGAGACCTATCTCAAGGGCGAGGAAGCCGATCCGAAGGCGGCGCTGCAGAAGGTCGTGGACGCGGTTCAGGCCGAAATTGCTCGCGGCAAGCAATAAGAGAGGGCGCGGGAACCCGGGGACGTCCTCGGGTTCCCTCAAGCTTGCTCCATTGCACTTCTTTGATGTGCAGCGGGCCTCAACTCCGTTAGCATAGAGCATGGCCGAGACGACCGTATCTGACCGAATGGCGACACGCCCCGTGGGGCATGCCGACACACTGGGTGCGCGTATGACGGCCTTGCGCCATGGCATGAGTCCGTGGTGGTTCCGCTATCAGGCCTACCCAATCTTCCGGGTGCTCTGGATCAGCTTCACCGATTATCAGTATCTTTCCAGTGAACCGGCGCATTTCGTCGGTTTCAATAATTACGCTGCGGCGCTCAATGATCCGCTGATGTGGTCGAGCCTGTGGCGCGCCACCATGTTCACGATCATGTTCCTGCCCGGAACGATCATCCTGCCCTTGCTGCTCGCCATTCTCGTCGACAAGGTGAGCAATCCGCGCCTCGCGACCTTGTATCGCGTGGTGCTGCTGATTCCCGCAGTCATCCCGAGCACGCTCGTCTTCGTGCTGTGGAAATGGATGTACAATTACCAGGTCGGGCCGATAAACCATCTGCTCGTCGATGTGTTCGGCCTGTTCACCTTGCAGAACGCGCCCCAGTGGCTCGGCGGCACGTCGCTCACGCTGCCCGCCATTGCGGTCATGGAAGTGTGGTGGGGGCTCGGCTACCACACGATCTTCTTCCTCGCCGGGCTTGCGGCGATCCCCAAGGATCTGCCGGAAGCGGCGCGCATCGATGGGGCCAGCGAATGGTCGATCTTCTGGCATATCACGCGTCCGGCGCTGGCGCCGATCATGATGATCCTGGTGGTGCTGCGCTTCGGCACCGCCATGGCGGTGATCGATGAATATCTCATCTTTGGCGGTTTCAACCGCGATTCGCCGACCTATACCTGGACCATGTTCATGTATGACCAGGCCTTCAAGCTTGGCCTATGGCGCCAGGGCTTCGCCGCCGCCATCGGCATGATCGGTGCGATAGCGATGATGATTGTCATGATCATCCTGATCCGTATCTTCCGTCCCAAGGGCTAGACGACATGACCATCGCGCTTGAGACCATCCATCAAAGTTCCGCCGGCACAAAGCCGGCGCCGGGATGGTTCCGCGAAAACCGAAGCGCCATAGTCCGCCATGGCGTGATCAATTTCTTCATGCTGATCATCCTGGCGCCGCTGGTCTGGGTGCTCATGATGTCGATCAAGTCGCGTTCCGACGCGATGCGCAGCGATTTCTGGCCGCGGCGCTTCGACTTCACCCACTACAGGTATGTTTTCGACAAGATCGACACATTCCCCATCAATCTTCTCAACAGCATCTATGTCACGAGCGGCACGGTGCTGATCACCACCGTCTGCGCCGTGCTGGCGGGCTATGCGCTCGTCCATATGAAGCCCAAGGGCGGTGGCCTGGTGGTGGCGACGCTTCTGATCTCGCTCTATTTCCCGGTGCGTGTCGTTTCGACTTCGGGCCTCATCCTGCCCTATGTCACGCTGAACCTGGCGATCAGCGTATTGATCATGCGCAGCGTTTTTCAACTCGTGCCGCATGAAGTCGTGGAAGCCGCCAAGGTCGATGGCGCCGGGCCCTGGCGCACTTTGTGGGAGATTGTCCTGCCGATGGCGCGCAACGGCCTCGTCGTCATCTTCATCGTCAATTTCGTCACCGCCTGGGGCGAGTTCCTCTTGTGCTCGACGCTCACCAACGACCAGATTGTGCGCACTATGCCGGTCGTTCTCGCCGGCGCCCAGGGCGGCCTTGGCCAGTGGTCATGGCCGGCGCTCGCCGCCGTCTATGTCCTGGTCGTCACCCCTGGCATTATCGCCTTCACCTTCGCCCAGAAGCTCTTCTTCAAGGGTTTGGCGGAAGGCGTGGTGAAGGGTTAGCGGAAACAGGGAGGAAAATTCCTTAACGTCAACAGGTGCTGCGGCGACTTCCACAAAAGCTATCTGTGACCGAGGTCTGGCAGCAATTTTAATAGCGAAAAGTTTCATCGAGAAGGGCGGCTACGCCGAGAAGCACCGCATTGGCGTCCCCGCGCGCCGGTTCCACGGGACGGCGATAGGCTTCGGGCAGGCGTTCCACGGCGATGCGGAGGCGGTTCAGGAACCCCGGCACCATCCCGATGCCGCCGCCGAGACATCATCTCCTGACCGGTGATTTCGCTGGCACGGCGGGCGATCGCCGCGCCAGATGCCAGGGTTTCGACGCAGCCGCGCCGGCCGCAACCGCAAAGCCGACCGGCCCAATCTACAGTGATATGACCTGCGCGACCCGCAAGACCGCGGCGCCCGATTTGCAATTGGCCATCGAGGACAAGGCCGGCACCGATATCCGTCGATACTGTAATGAAGGCGAAGCTGTTTGCATCCTTCCTCATCAGCCGGCTCTCGTGAAAAGCTGCGGCCTGCGCATCATTGACCACCAGGGCATGAACACCAAGACGTCGTCGCAATGCAGCGGCGATCGGGTAGTTGTTTTCGATCGGCAGGGTCTGCGGATTGAAGGATGTGAGGCCGCCATTGGCAACGATACCGGATGTGGTGACGCCAAGCCGGAGAGATGCTGACATGAT
>VAZZ01000116.1 GCA_005884715.1 Alphaproteobacteria bacterium
CAGGATGATGCCGGTGATGATCTGCACCGTTAGCATGAGGGAGAGGATGCCGCCGAAGGTCCACCAGTAATTCAGATTCTTCGGCGTCGGGAAATCGAGCGCCGTGGTCTTCACGAACTCGACGATCGGCAGGCGCTCATGCAGCCACTTGGCCCCGGCGCTCTTGGGTTGATAAGTCGAATGTCCGCCCATCGCGTGCCCTCTGTTAGCCGATACGGATCTTGGTATCGGAGATATATTCGTATTTCGGCACCGCTAGGTTCTGCGGCGCCGGACCTTTGCGGATACGCCCGGCCGTGTCGTAATGCGAGCCGTGGCACGGGCAGAGCCATCCGCCATAATCACCCTGCTGGCCGATCGGCACGCGCCGACCACGCGATTCTCGTCGGTGGCGGGATCGCCCTCTTTCACATTGGCATTGCGCGCATCGGCATCGGGCAGGTCGGAGACCGGCACCGCCTTGGCGTCGTCGATTTCCTTCTGGGTGCGGTGGCGAATGAAGACTGGGTTGCCGCGCCATTTGATGGTGATGCTCTGGCCTTCCGCGACGGGCGCCATGTCGATTTCGATGGACGAAAGCGCCAACACCGAAGCATCGGGATTCATCTGGTCGATGAAGGGCCAGGCCACCAAGGCCGTGCCCACCGCCCCGGCCGCACCGGTAGCTATGTAGAGAAAGTCGCGCCGGTTCGGATCGGCATGTTCGGCTGTGGACACTTGGCAGTTTCCTCTCGCGAAAGGCACACCGAGGAGCCCGCGTAAACGGGTCGACGCATGAATTGGTGTGTTTTTGGCATCGGGTTTCCGGAATGTCTAGCCATCAAGTGTCGCAGTGGGACGATACTTTGCACATCCCTCACTCCGGGGCTAAAGATTTGAAATCCATGATCGAAATTGCGCTCTACCAGCCCGATATTCCGCCCAACGCGGCAACCATCATGCGCATGGCCGCCTGCTTTGGCTTGAAGGTCAGGATCATCGAGCCGGCGGGCTTCACCTGGTCCGATTCTTCGCTGAAGCGCGCCGGGATGGATTATCTCGATCATGCCCTGGTGATCCGCGATGCCTCCTGGACCGCCTTTCGCGAAGCGACAAGGGGGCGGCGCCTGATCCTCGCCTCGACCAAGTCGGCGGTCGCCTATACCGATTTCAGCTTCCGCACTGGCGATATCCTGCTCATGGGCCGCGAAAGCTCGGGCGTGCCTGAGGCGATCCATGAAGCCGCCGATGCCCGGCTTCTCATTCCCATGCGGTCTGGGTTGCGTTCCCTCAATGTGGCATTGGCCTGTGCTATGTTGACCGGCGAGGCCCTGCGCCAGCTCAAGGCCTTTCCCGTCCGATGAGAAATCGCTTTGTCATTGGTGCGGACCTTCGCCAGACTGGGCCATGACCTCATCCATCGAAAAACGCAAATTGGCGGCACGCGCCTGGTTCGAAGCCTTGCGCGACGATCTCTGCACCGAATTCGAACAGCTCGAGGACGAGCTTGGCGGCAGGGACCCGCCGGGCCGCTTTATCCGCAGGCACTGGAGACGCACGGACCACACCGATGCCGCGGGCGGTGGCGGTGTCATGGCGATGATCCATGGCCGCCTGTTCGAGAAGGCCGGCATCCATTGCCCGACCGTGCATGGCGAATTCTCACCCGAATTTCGCAAGCAGATGCCAGGCACCGAGGAGGACGCGCGCTTCTGGGCGTCGGGCATCTCGCTCATTGCCCATCCGCGCAATCCCTTCGTCCCCACCGTCCGTATGAACACGCGCATGGTGGTAACGTCGAAATCCTGGTTCGGCGGCGGCGCCGATCTCACCCCGGTGCTCGACCGGCGGCGCATTCAGGAGCACCCTGACAGCATCGCCTTTCATGCAGCGATGAAGCAGGCCTGCGATGCACATCGGCTCGCCGATTACGCGCAATACAAGCAATGGTGCGACGAGTATTTCTCTCTGCCGCACCGCGCCGAGCCGCGCGGCATCGGCGGCATATTCTTCGATTATCTCGATACAGGCGATTGGGAGGCCGACTTTGCCTTTGTGAAGGAAGTCGGCCGGGCCTTTCACGCGGCCTATCCGCCGATCGTGCGCGCCAACATGAATGAGGCCTGGAGCGATGTTGATCGCGAGGAGCAGCTCATTCGCCGCGGCCGCTATGTCGAGTTCAACCTGCTCTATGACCGCGGGACGATTTTCGGCCTCAAGACCGGCGGCAATGTGGAATCGATTCTCTCTTCGCTGCCGCCCGTGGCGAAGTGGCCATGATCGATAAATGAGCACCTTCCGTGAACTATCGACTGTGCCTATGATCAATCATCCTGCGGGGGAAGGACCACCATGGATCTGCGGCACGGTTTCGACATCAAGCGATATATCAGGACCATTCCGGATTATCCGAAGAAGGGCATTCTCTTCCGCGACATCACCACCCTCCTTGCCAATCTCCATGCCTTTCGCGCCGCCGTCGATGAACTGGCGTGGCCCTTCCTCGTTGCCCACCAGGTGTCGGCCGGGTTCGTCCCCATCCGCAAGAAGGGCAAGCTGCCGCATAGAGTGATCGGCCAGGATTATGCGCTCGAATATGGAGTCGATACGATCGAGATCCATGCTGACGCGATCAGCAAGGGCGATCGGATACTGCTCATTGACGATCTGGTCGCGACCGGCGGAACGGCCAATGCCGCCATCGACCTCATCCGCAAATCGGCTGGCGATGTCGTGGCGGCTGCCTTTGTCATCGATCTTCCCGATATCGGCGGCAGCCAGCGCCTGCGCGACAAGGGTGTGAAGATCCATACGCTGGTCTCGTTTGAAGGTCATTGAGCATCGGGCCAGAACAAAGCCCTGCAGGATTGGCGCGGCTGGCATTCCGATCCATTTGAGGCTGGAAGGCCAATTTCCGTGTAAGCGGAGGCCATGAGCGAGACCACGGCCGGAACTGGCAGCCTGGCGGCGGCGGCTTTGGGGGCTGCACTCTTTTCCTCCAAAGCCATCTTCATCAAGCTCGCTTATCTGGAGAAATCCGACGCCGCCCTCATGCTTGCTTTGCGCATGATGATGTCGCTGCCGTTCTTCCTTGCGGTCGGCCTCTATGCTCTTTATCTCCAGCGGCGCGCCGGACGCCCCTATCCGAGCCGGCGCATCGTCTTCCTCGCCTGCATCAACGGTTTCATCGGCTATTATGTCGCGGCCTATCTCGATTTCGCCGGACTGACCTTCATCACAGCACAACTCGAAAGACTGGTGCTCTTCACCTATCCGGTCTTTGTCATGCTGCTCGGCTGGCTGTTCTTCAAGGGACGCGTCACTCTGCGCGGTCTGATCGGTGCCGCCATCACCTATTCCGGCCTCGCTTTGATCTTTTCCAACGGCATTTCCGCCGATGGCTGGAACGCCGTCATCGGCACCATCCTGGTTCTCGGCGCAGCACTCGCTTTCGCGCTCTATCAGCTCCTCGCCAAGAATCTCATCTCGACCCTCGGCAGCACGCTCTTCACCTCCATCGCTATGTCCTCGGCGGGCGTGGCGAGCCTCATCCATTATGGGATCGTCTCGCATGGCGTCGGGCCCGCCCTGTCATGGCACTATATAATGCTGGTGGCGGGCTGCGCTTTCTTCGCCACCGTGCTTCCCTCCTTCCTGGTCAATGCTGGCTTGGGGCGGATCACGCCGCAGGCCTCATCGATGATCTCGACGATTTCGCCCCTCGTCACCATCATAATGGCGATGATCTTCCTGGGCGAGGTTTTCACTTTCATCGACGCCATCGGCACCGCTCTGATCATCATCGGCGTCGGCTTCTATGCCTGGTCGGATGCGAGGGCGCAGAAGGCACCGGCGACCTGAGCTATTTCTCCTAACATAGAAATATACGTTTTTACCGTTGACTTGGTTTACGCATTAAGCGTATATCTGGCATCGATATAGGAGATGGCGATGACAGAAGATAAAGATGCATTGTCTAAGAAATTGCCCAACTGGCTTCGCCACTGGCCAGGGGTAGACCCTGAAGTTCCTGCCGCCCAAGCAAGTCGCGGTTCATTCAGCAGCCATAAGCCGACCTCTCGCGAACGGATGTTTGATCTTATAAACGAGACGTTTTATGGCGGTGAGGGAGTTGGCAGTGAGGGAAATAAATATGCGCACAGACTAGCGAACCTTCTCGATTTCACTCCGGTCGGAACGTTGAACCAAGCCTACGATACCGGACGGGCTATTGGCGAAGGGCGTTTCAAAGATGCAGCAATATCGAGCGGCCTTGCATTCCTGCCAGCATTGCGAAAAGCGCCAGCCGGATTGTTTAATCCAATACCAAAGCCGCCACGCAATGTCTTGGACGACTTTCCAAGCGGCGCCAAGCTCGATGACGAAGGTTATGTCGCCCATGATATGGAAGGCAGGCCGTTTGATGCTCTGTACCGGGTCGGGAGAACGAGACTTGACGCGCCGGACCACGCGCTAACGCCGATTGATATCCAGCGTGTTGGCGAATACGCAATTGAGGGGCCAATCAACAAAAATTCAAGGAAATACTTCGATTCCGGAACTCTGGGGGAGACTTGGCAATTCGGCGGGAAACCTGGATACGTCCACATCTTGGATAGCTTGCCTCAAGCCGACGCGGATATCGTTACGGCTCACGAGGTCGGTCACGTAATTGATCAGCTTGCCGGTGAAATCCCCACCAAGGGATTGGAGGAGGAATTGAACTCTGTCTACAACGCACTGAAAACCGGGAAGGAACGAAAATATCTCCAAAGCCTTCCGGAGGATTCTGGCTATAGTGGAACCGATGTTCCCCGCGAAAAGATGGCTGAGGCTATCCGCGCCTACATGGTCGATCCAAACCATCTCAAGACTGTTGCTTCCAAGACGGCCAGCAGAATTAGACAGTGGGTCAATACTCACCCCGAGCTTTCCAAGATCATTCAATTCAACACTATCGCTGCAGGCGGTGGGTTAGGATTAGGAACGATAGGCGGCAGCGAGGATTCAGAGGCCCGCGAAATGCGCCAAGGGAAAGAACCGCAATCCGGCATATTCAAAGGTGCCGACTCCGGTTTTGCACCGGCCACTAAGGCAGCATCAAATTTTGCCCAGATTGCTCAAACCCTCTTGCGTCAGGGGCTCGCATCGCAAATGCCGGCCAGAGGCAGGTATGGGCCCATCGTTCGTGCGCTCATGAACCTTCAGACCGGCAAACCGGGGGGACCATCACTGCCCCGGCCCTAGCTCTGTTTGTCAAGCCACCCCGTCCGGCAGTACTTCCTTGCGCCTGGCCATGAAGGCCTTGAGCGCCTCATCCAGCGCCGGATCGAGCGCCGGGCCTTCATAATCGCGCAGCATCCGCTTCCAGGTGTCATTGGCGCGCCGCGTCGCATCCTTCTCGCCATCGTCGCGCCACTGCTCGAAGGAATTGTTGTCGGCAATGGAGGAACGCCAGAACGCGGTCTCGAAATTCGCCTGCGTATGGGCACAGCCAAGGAAATGCGAGCCCGGCCCCACTTCGCGGATGGCCGACAGGCCTTGTCCATTGTCGGAGAAATCGACGCCTTCTGAGAAGCGCTGGAACATGGTGAGTTGGTCGGCATCGATGATGAATTTCTCATATGAGCTGACAAGGCCGCCTTCGAGCGAGCCCGCCGCATGCAGCATGAAATTGACGCCGCCCATGAGCGCCGGCCAAAGGGTATTCGCCGTTTCATGCGCGGCTTGCGCATCGGTGATCTTGGAAGCGCACAGGCCGCCGCCTGAGCGGAACGGCACGCCAAGGCGTCTGGCAAGCTGGGCGGCGCCGAACAGCACATGCGCCGGCTCCGGCGTGCCGAAGGTGGGCGCCCCCGACTGCATCGAGATGGAACTGGCGAACGTGCCGAACACCACCGGCGCACCAGGGCGGCAGAGTTGCGCGAAGGCCATGCCGACCAAAGCTTCGGCGAGGATCTGGGTCAGCGTGCCGACGACGGTCACCGCCGACATGGCGCCCGACAGGATGAAGGGCGATATGACGGTCGCCTGGTTGGCGCGGGCATAGACCTTGAGCGCCCCTACCATCGTGCCATCGAACACCAGGGGCGAATTGGCGTTGATGAGGTTGATCAGTACGCAATTCTGGTCGACGAATTCATCGCCGAACACCATCTTCGCCATGGTAACTGAATCCTCGGCACGCTCAGGTGCGGTGACCGAGCCCATGAAGGGTTTATCGGAATAGCGGATATGGCTGTAAACCATGTCGAGATGGCGCTTGGCGACTGGGATATCGACAGGCTCGCACACCGTGCCGCCTGAGTGATGCAGCGACGGCGACATGTAAGCGAGCTTCACGAAATTGCGGAAGTCCTCGATCGTCGCGTAGCGGCGGCCCTCATCGAGAGTGCGCACGAATGGCGGGCCATAGACCGGCACGAAGATCGTGCTATTGCCACCGACCGTGACCGAGCGCTCCGGATTGCGCGCATATTGCACGAATTCGCGAGGCGCCGTCTTGATGAGCGAGCGCACCAGGCCTTTGGGGAAGCGCACCCGGTCGCCTTTCACATCGGCGCCGGCCGCCTTCCACATCGAAAGCGCTTCGGCATCGTCGCGGAAATCGATGCCGATCTCCTGCAGCACTGTCTCGGCATTGGCTTCGATGAGTTCAAGCTGTTCGGTGGTGAAGGGTTCATAGAGCGGGATATTGCGGCGGATGAAACCCTGCTGCTTGGCGGTGCCGGCGCTGCGAGCCGCGCGGCGCGCTTCGGCGCCGCCGCGGGCCCGGCGGCCGCCTGAGGAAGGAAGGGTCTGGGCTTCGGACATCGTCACACCGTTGAAAAAACTTCACCTTATCGGGTGATACGCTCAACAGGCATCATGAGAAGGGGTATTTCCGTCTTGGCATGGCGCGGAAACGACCTTCACCAGTTGACCGGCAGGCTCTCCAGCCCGTGGAAGTGATAGGCATCGCGGTAATGCGGCTTTCGGGCGAGCCTGAGGCCCGGCAGGCGCTCAAAAAGGATCGGCAGGGCGACATTGAGTTCCAGCCGGGCCAGGGGTGCGCCGACACAGAAATGGATACCGGCGCCGAAACTGACATGGGGATTAGGCGACCGCGACGGATCGAAGCGATCCGGCTCCACGAACCGGGCAGGGTCGCGATTGGCGGCGGCGAGCAGCAGCCCCACGGTCTCGCCCTTACGCAGGTTGATGCCGTTATAGTTCAAATCTTCCAGTGCATAGCGGGTGAAGAGATGCAAGGGCGCATCGAAACGCAACAGTTCCTCTATATGCCCCTCGCTGAGAGCGGTATCCGCGCGCTCTTCCAGAAGAACCTTGACGCCATTGCTGATCGCATGGACCGTTGCCTCATGCCCGGCATTGAGGAGCAGGATCGCCGTGGTGATGAGTTCATCCTCGGAGAGCGACTTGCCCTGGGCTTCGGCCGCGATCAAATGCGACAGGAGATCGTCGCCTGGCAGCGACCGCCTCTCTTTCACGTGATCGCGCATGAAATCGCTGAAGGCGATAGTGGCATCGACGGCCTTGCGTTCGACCTCGGCGTCGCGCCGGGCCTGATACATCGCCACCATGTCATGCGACCAGGCGAGGAGTTGGGGGCCCGCCTCGGTTGGCACACCGAGCAACTCGGCGATGATGAAGATCGGAATCGGCGTGGCAAAATGTTCGAGCAGATCGGTTTCGCGCTGTGCCGCAAACTCATCGATCAAAACATGCGCCAATTGGACGATGCGCGGGCGCAACCTTTCGACGGTACGGGAGAGAAAGGCGCGATTGACCAACCCGCGTAAGCGCGTATGGACCGGCGGCTCGGTTTCGAGCAACGAATGCTGTTCGAAATCGTAGAAGGGTTTCAGATGCGCCGGTGTCTCGGCCCAGCCGAGTTCCTCGCGCGACATCACATGGAGAATCTGGCGCCCGAAGCGCCGGTCGCGCAGCAGAGCGCTGACATCTTCATGGCGCGCGAAGCACCAATAGCCATAGTTCTCCCATTTGAAGACCGGTAGAGCCTCGCGCAACCGCCGATAGACGGGATCGGGATTGTCGAAGAATTGTATTTCACGCGGGTCGAGGCTGACGCTTCGATGGGTGGTGTCGATCTTCATGTCCGTCTAGTGTGAAGTTTCCATCCTGCCAGGGGCATATCATGAAAGTCTATATAAGTGTCGATATCGAGGGTGTGGCCGGAATCACCCATTGGGACGAGGCCGAGAAGACCCATCGCGATTATCCGGAATTCCGCGAGCAGATGACGCGCGAGGCAGTGGCCGCGATCGAGGGCGCGCAATCTGCCGGTGCCAGGGAAATCTGGGTCAAGGATGCGCATGACTCCGGACGCAATCTCATTGCTGCCCGCCGATATCCGCCTGATCCGCTCCTGGGCCGGCCATCCTCTGTGCATGGTGCAGGAGCTCGATGAGAGCTTCGATGCCGTCATGATGATCGGTTACCACTCGGCAGCCGGATCGGAAGCCAATTCACTCGCCCATACGCTCTCCCTCAAGCCGCATCTCATCCGCCTCAACGGCCGCATCACGTCGGAATTCTATATCCATGCACTTGCCGGCAGCATGCTGGGCGTGCCCACGGTCTTCGTATCGGGCGATGAAGGCCTCATGGAGGAAGTGAAATCCACCAATGTCGCGATCGGGCGCTGCGGCGTCAAGAAGGGCGTCGGCCAGTCGACGCTCAGCATGACGCCCAAGGCCGCGGTCGAGGCCATCCGCAAAGGTGCGCAGGCGGCCTTGCAGCGCGATCCAGGCGAGGGCCTGATCGCCTTGCCTAAGAGCTTCGCCCTCGAAGTGACTTATGCCAATCCGGTTCTAGCCTACCGGATGTCCTGGTATCCGGGCGCCTGCCATTCGGGCGAGCGCACAATCCGCTTCGAGGCCAAGGACTATTTCGACATATTGCGCATGCTGAATTTCGTTACCTGAGGTGGTGCAGACGCAATCGTGATGGGGATGACATCCCGACCTATCGCCGCTAGTGTCCGCCCATTCGCGAAAGATCCCTTATGACAAAAACTGGACCTACTCGCTCCAGCGCGGAGTTCATCGCGCTTGTAGCCCTGACTTTTTCGCTCATCGCGATGTCGATCGATTCGATGCTGCCGGCGCTCGGCAATATTGCCGCCGATCTCGGCACCCGTGATCCGAACGACCGCCAGCTAGTCCTGACAGCGTTTTTCGGCGGGCTGACGATAGGACAGTTCTTCTATGGCCCGATCTCCGACAGTACCGGACGCAAGCCCGCCATGTATGCCGGCATCAGCTGCTTCATCGCCGGCGGACTGATCTGTGCTTTCGCGACGGATTTCACCACCATGGTTCTCGGCCGCATCCTGCAGGGCTTCGGCGCGGCTGGACCGCGCATCGTCGCCATGGCCATGGTGCGCGATCTTTATGCCGGCCGTGCCATGGCCCGCATTATGTCCTTCGTCATGGCGGTGTTCATCCTGGTCCCGATCCTGGCACCCTCGATCGGCCAACTCATGCTGCTCTTCGCCAATTGGCGCGGCATTTTCTATGGGCTGGTGATCGTCGGCATCATCGATTTCCTATGGCTGGCCATGCGTCAGCCCGAGACACTGGCCCGTCCCGATCGTGCGCCCTTGTCGATCGGCCGCATCCTGCGTTCCACCTGGGAAGCGGTCACCAATCGCACTACGCTCGGCTATACGCTCGCCACCGGCTTCGTCTTCGGCGCCTTCATCAGCTATCTCGGCACGTCACAACAAATTTTCCAGGAGCAGTACGGCACCGGCAAGCTCTTTTCCGTGTTCTTCGGCATCCTCGCTGCGGGCATCGGCCTTGCTTCCATCGTCAATGCGAAGCTGGTGATGCGCTTCGGCATGCGGAATCTCTCCAAATGGGCGCTCCGGGCAGCCTGCCTCTTGTCTTTGAGTTTCCTGGTCGTCGTCTACCTCCTCGGCGGCCATCCGCCGCTCTGGGCCTTCGTCGCCTTCATGACCACACTGTTCTTCTTCAACGGCCTCCTGTTCGGCAACTACAACGCGCTGGCCATGGAGCCGATGGGCCATATTGCGGGCGTTGCCGCCGCGGTGACGGGATCCGTTTCGAGCCTCGTCGCGGTGAGTTCCGGCACGCCGATCGGGAGACTCTATGATGGAACCGTGATCCCGCTGGTCGCCGGCTTTGCCTGCATGGCACTGGCGGCCCTGCTCTCAACTGAATGGGCCGAGAGAGGCCGCGTGGTGAGGGCGATAACGCCGAGTTGATCGGTGCTCACACTAGCTGTTCAGCCTCGCATCCGCTCGCCTTTGGGATCGAACAGCGGTTGGCGCTGCGGCTTCGCCTTGTGGCGCTTGCCGATGATTTCGATCTCGAAGCCCTCATCGTCTCCGGCTACCTCCTTCGGCACATAGCCGAGCGCCACTGACTTGCCGGCATGATGGGCATAGCCGCCCGAGGTGATCCAGCCCAGGACCTTGCCCTTGTGCCAGACCGGCTCGTCGCCGATGACATCGACGTCTTTGGTATCGACGGTGAAGGTGACGAGCCTGAGCTTGCCGCCGATTTCCTTCTCTTTAAGCGCGCCGTCGCGGCCGATGAAATCATTCTTCTTGAACGACACGAAGCGGCCGAGGCCGGCTTCCAGCGGTCCATAAATCGGGCGATATTCGCGCGCCCAGGTGCCCCATGATTTTTCCAGCCTAAGCGACATCAGAGCCCGGCCGCCAAAATGAACGAGGCCGAGATCGCGTCCCGCCTCGACGATCATGTCATGCGCCGCAGTGAGATAGTCCGAACGCATCCAGATCTCGTAACCGAGATCGCCTGTGAATGACACGCGCCCGACCTTGGCCGGGACGAGTCCCAGATCCATCTCGCGGAACGCCATGAAAGGCATGGCCGCATTGGAGACATCCTGATCGGTGAGCCTCGCCAGGAGGTCGCGCGACTTGGGGCCGGCGATCGAAAGTCCGCCAAGCTCGAAAGAGAGCGGACGCACCTCGACACCGCCGTCTTTCGGCAAATGCGCTTCGAACCAGCGCATATGGTAATTCTCGGCCGGACCCGACCCGAAAATATAGAAACGTTCGTCCGCCGCCTTGGCGACGGTGAAATCACCGATGAGCTTTCCCGCCTCATTGAGCATCGGCGTCAACGCCAGATGTCCCTTGGCCGGCATGCGATTGGCGAGGAGATATGACAGCCAATTCTCCGCACTGGGCCCGGTGATCTCATATTTGGCATAGCCGGTGATCTCGATCACGCCGACGCCGTTGCGTACCGCGCGGCATTCATCGCCGATGATCGGGAAGGCATTGGATCGGCGGAAGGTGATCTTCTCCTGCGGCTTCTTGCCCTTGGGCGCGAACCACAAGGCCTGTTCGAGGCCATAGCTCGCGCCGAAGAAGGCGCCCATCGCCTTGAACCGGTCATAAAGCGCGCTCGTCCGCAAAGGACGGGCCGCCGGCAGCTCCTCATTCGGGAAGGTGATGCGGAAACGGCGGCCATAATTCTCGATGACCTTCTTCGAGGTATAGGCCATGTTGGCCCATGAGCCGTAGCGCGCCACGTCCATGGCCCAGATGTCGAATCCGGGATCGCCATCGACGATCCAGTTCGACAGAGCGAGGCCGACGCCGCCGCCTTGGCTGAAGCCCGCCATGACGCCGCAAGCGACCCAGTAATTGTTGAGGCCCCTGATCGGTCCTACCAGCGGATTGCCGTCGGGCGCGAAGGTGAAAGGTCCGTGGATGACATTCTTGATGCCGACCTTGGCCAAAGCAGGGTGATGCTGGAAAGCGCGTTCGAGATTGTCGGAAATATGGTCGAGATCGGGCCGCAGAAGTTCGGTCGAGAAATCCCACGGCGCCACTTTCGGCGACCACGGGATGCCATTCGGTTCGTAAGTTCCGACAAGAGCGCCTGTGCGTTCCTGACGCATATAGAGTTCACCGTCGAAATCGATGCAATGGAGCATCTCGCGGCCGGTTTCCTTGTTGAAGGCGATGACCTCGGGGATTTCCTCGGTGATCAGATATTGATGCGCCATCGCGAGGATTGGCAGTTCGAGGCCGACGAAGCGTCCGACTTCACGCGCCCACAGGCCGCCGGCATTGACCACATGTTCGGCATGGATCGTGCCATGCTCGGTGACCACGTCCCAGGTGCCGTCCTTGCGCTGCACCATATCGGTGACGCGGTTCTTGCGAATGACTTCCGCACCCTGGATGCGCGCCGCCTTGGCATAGGCGTGCGTCGTGCCGGAGGGGTCGAGATGGCCTTCCAGCGGATGATACATCGCGCCGA
>VAZZ01000588.1 GCA_005884715.1 Alphaproteobacteria bacterium
GCAATCCGGCGCATTATTGCGGCGTCTACGGCCATAAGCCGACCTATGGCATCGTGCCGATGCGCGGCCAGTTCCTGCCCGGCATCGTGAGCCCGAGCGATATTTCCGTTGCCGGGCCCATGGCGCGGAGTGCGCGCGATCTGACCGTCATGCTGAAGCTGCTGGCGGGTCCTGATGGTGCGGAGGCACGGGCGATGCGGCTCAACCTGCCGCCGGCGCGCGAGACGTCCTTCAAATCCTTCCGCGTGGCGGTCATGCTGAGTGATCCGGTCAGCGAGGTGGACCAGCCGGTTCAGGACCTCCTTGCCGCGCTGGTCAAATTCCTGTCCAAACGGGTGAAGAGCCTGTCGATGACGGCGCGGCCCTCCTTCTCGACCCGTGAAGCCATGGATATCTATGTCACGCTCCTGCGCTCGGCGACCAGCCGGCGCCAGAGCAATGCGGAATTCGCTCTCAATCAGAAGCGGGCGGATGGGTTTTCGCCGGACGACGACAGCTATTTCGCCCGGATGACCCGCGCCTATGTGCTGCCCCATCGTTCATGGCTCATGGTTAATGAGCGGCGCCACCAGATGCGCCTTCTGTGGGACCACTTCTTCGAGGACTGGGACGTCATGATCTGCCCTGCCGCCTCGTCGGCCGCCTTTCCGCATGACCAAAAGGGCGAACGCCATGAACGGACGATCCTGGTGAATGGCCGCCGCGTGCCGACGACCGATCAGCTGTTCTGGGCGGGCTATTCCGGCGCCTTCCATCTCCCCTCGACCGTGGCGCCAATCGGGCTGACTCCTCAGGGCCTCCCGGCCGGCGTCCAGATCATCGCCAGGCAGTTCGGCGATCTGACCGCACTGCGCTTTGCCGAGCTCCTGGAACGGGAGTATTATGGTTTCGTGCCGCCGCCGGGCTATCGCTAGTCTGTTTTGTGCAACTGGTCTTCACTTTAATGCGTAAATTCCATTCACCATTTGCGTATTCCTTTGACGGTGATAGGCTTCAAAAGAGCGCAGACGGCTCGAAAAATCGACGCCCGATCCAACGGGACGCCACATCCATCTTTTACAAAAACCCCCAAATGGGAGGGAGGAAGAAGACAAATGTCAGACAAAGAACATATCTGGATCCCCAAGCTCAAGCAGCAGCTCGCCGACAAGAAGATCGACCGGCGCGAGTTCGTGCGTTATGCGAGCTTGCTCGGCATGTCATCGGGTACGGCCTATATGTGGGCCGGCAAGATCACCGGTGAGCCTCTCGCCCCTCCGGCGATGGCGGCGGAAATGCCGAAGGGCGGCGTTCTGAAAATCGCTCAGCGCATCCCCAAGATCGACAATCCGCACACATTCTCCTGGGTCTATGACTCGAATGTAGTGCGCCAGGTTTGCGGCTATCTCACCCGCACCGGCGTCGACAATGTGACCCGCCCGCATCTCTGCGAGAAGTGGGAAGCCTCGGAAGACCTCAAGACCTGGACGCTCCACATCAGGAAAGACGCCAAGTGGCACAAGGGCGATGATTTCACCGCCGAACATGCCGCGTGGAACATCAAGCACTGCCTTGATCCGAAAGTCGGCTCGTCCGTCGTCGGCCTCATGAAGGGCTATATGCTCAAGGAAATCGATACGCGAACCAAGGACGACTAAGGCTATCCGGTGATGACCACCGAATTGTGGGATGCCAATGCGATCGAGGTCAAGGATCCCAAGACCCTCA
>VAZZ01000589.1 GCA_005884715.1 Alphaproteobacteria bacterium
CTTCCCGCCCGATCACCCGATCCACCGGAATCAGGGGTATCTGGTGCAGCGATTTGTCGATACCGGACCCAACCCATCCTTTCACAGGGTCCAAACATTCTTTGGCAAGGTGATCTACTCTTGGCATTCCACACTGCAATTTCCGCGCTGTCCGCTCGATGCTCCCGATGAGGAAATCGAGCGGACCATCATTGCATCGCAAGGCGGCGAGAAGGACCGGGCACTTGTGAAGGAACCGGATATCCTCGAGCTCGCCGAGAAAGTTGGCGCCGCCTTTCCCACCATTCCCTTGCTGGCCATAGATGTCCTGCGCGAGGAAGGTACTGGAAAGCTCTCTGTCCTCGAATGCAATCCGGATGGCAATACCTGGCACTTCGCCTCTAAAATCGGGGAAAAGCTCCGGCTTGGCTTCGGCAACGCGAAGGTGAACGGCCCTGGGCGCGCCCACCAGATCGCCAGGCGAATGTTCATGGAGCAATATGGTGCCTTCGATATCGTCGCCAGAACCCTGGTGGAAAAGACAAACCGTCTTGCATCGTGAAGAAGTTCATTTTGAGGTCGAGAGATCGTGAAGGTTGAAGCATTAGAGTGGCTGAAGGAATGGGAACGCCTGATCAATGACGTGGACTTCGAGGGCGCGCGTTCGCTGTTCGCCGACAGCGTCGTTTCGTTCGGAACTTTCGCCGAGGTCCTCTATGGTCTCGATCAGCTCGAGGCCATGCAATGGCGCAAGATCTGGCCGACCATCCGTGATTTCAAATTCGAAGAGCCGAAAATTCTCGTCTTCAAGCCAGGCATCGCCACCCTTGCCGTGCTCTGGCATTCCAGGGGAAAAACCAAAGATGGCGGATGGTATCGTAGAAAAGGACGGGCGACGCTGGTCCTGAAAAAAGCCAAAGGCAGCCTTCGCTGCATCCACTCCCATCTGTCGATGGAACCTGGAATCCCAGCGCTCGCAGAGTAACCATCGAAGTGATCGGCGCACTCAGCCTTCGTAATGTTCGACAATCAGGCGATTGAGCAGCCTGACACCCCAGCCTGACCCCCAGCTCTGGTTGATCGACGTCCGGTTCGCATCCATCGCTGTCCCGGCGACGTCGAGATGCGCCCAGGGTACATTGTTGACGAAGCGCTGCAGGAACTGCGCCGCCGTGATCGCGCCGGCATTGCGGCCACCAATATTCTTCATGTCGGCGACCTCGAAGTCGATCATTCGGTCATATTCAGGCGCAAGCGGCATGCGCCACACCTTTTCGCCGGTCGCCAATCCCTCCTCATAGAGCCGCTGAGACAGATCGTCGTTGTTGGAGAAGAGGCCGGCATATTCCTTGCCGAGCGCCACCATGATGGCGCCGGTCAGGGTGGCGAGATTGACCATGAATTTCGGCTTGAAGCGGTCCTGCGTGTACCAGAGCGCGTCGGCTAGAACGAGACGGCCTTCAGCATCCGTGTTGAGGACCGCAATCGTCTTGCCCGCCATTGAGGTGACGATATCGCCCGGCCGCTGGGCATTGCCATCCGGCATGTTCTCAACAAGAGCGATGACGCCGACCGCATTCACCTTGGCCTTGCGGCGGGCGAGCGCCAGCATCAGGCCGGTAACGCAGGCCGCACCACCCATGTCGCCCTTCATGTCCTCCATGCCCGCAGCCTGCTTGATCGAGATACCGCCGGTATCGAAAGTGACTCCCTTGCCGACGAAGGCCACCGGCTTGTCGCCCCTCTTGCCGCCCTGCCAGCGCATGACAACGAGGCGCGGCTCGTTGGCCGAACCCTGCGCTACACCGAGCAGAGCACCCATGCCGAGCCTCTTCATCTGGGCGGGGGTGAGGATCTCGACAACGAGGCCCGATTTGCCATTGGCTTTGACCCGCCTTGCGAATTCGACCGGATTGAGCTTGTTGGCGGGTTCGTTAACGAGATCGCGGGCGAAATGAACGCCTTCGGCAACCGCTTGATAGTCGGCGAAGACCTTCTTCGCCCTGGCGGCCTGGCTAGTGAGGACGGTCAAGGACGCAAGCCCCTTGCCGTTGCCCGACTTCTTGGACTTGTAGCGGTCAAAGCTGTAGATCCTAAGCTTCGCGCCCGAAGCCAGGAGAGCGGCGAGTGTGGCGGCATCATGATCCTTCACCGGGATATCGGCGGCAATTAAGGCCGATTCGACCTTGGCCGACTGCAAGTAGCCTGCGACCGCGCCACCCAGAAACTCCACCTCGCGAGCAGCGATCTTGTCCGGATCGCCCAGGCCCGCAACGATGATTCGCTGGAAGGACACCTTGTCCGGCGCAACCAGGTCCAGGATCTGTTCGCGTTTTGCCTCGAAGCTTATCGCCTTGATGGCTTTTGAAATGTGACCGCCGGTGCGCTTGTCGATATCTGCCGCAACGCCAAGCAGCTTCTTGTTTTCCGGACAGAAAATGACCAAAACGCCGGTTTTTGGCTGCCCTGGCGCGGCAAAAGCAACATTCATGATGTGATCCTGCTAAGAAATCCGAGGTCATTTTCATTAGCGGCTGGCCGAGGCCGGTTCAACAACTGTAATGATTTGTTAATTATGCAAATTTCCTGCCTTGGGACTGCCGCAACTGGCGTTACATTCGGTTATGTAAAAGCGCTTTGCGGCCCTGATCAAACGGGTTAAGAAAGTGTAAAACTAAGTTACTAGGTAGTTCGCAGGACTCATGACGACGGGGCGTCGAAGGGGAGATCAGGCGCGCTCTGGGCATTGGCCCGGAGGCGTGTTTGTTGTTGCCCTCTTCGCTGCCGGCCTGAGCCTCGGGACGATCCTCAGTCCGGTTGAGACTCCCGCCTATGGCGCTACCGGTGCCACCGGCGATCTGCGCGATAACAAAGTCAAGACGCCGCCCAAAGGCACGCGCGTCTATGTCGTTGCCAGCAAGATCACCTATGACGCGCGCACGAAGATCGCGGTCGCCATCGGCAAGGTTATCCTCACTTACGGAAAATACGAACTCGTCGCCACGCGGGTCACCTATGACCAGCGCAACGACAAGATGATTGCGGTCGGCGAAGTCAAACTCACAGAACCGGGCGGCAATATCCTGGAAGCCGAGCGCGCCCAGCTGATGAACAATTTCAAAAACGGATTCGCCGAGCATCTGCGGCTGCTCCTGACCAATGATGCAACAATCACCGCCGAATATGCCACCCGCCAGGACGGCTATCTGACAGTCTATGAGAATGTGATCTACACGGCGTGCAAGGAGTGCCGTCTTTCGAATGGGAAGCCGCTGTGGCAGCTCAAATCACGTGAGGTGACGCATAATGAGAAGGAAGGCGTCATTTATCATAAAGATGCCACCTTCGAATTCGCCGGGCATGACATCATCACATTGCCCCGCTTCTCGCATCCCGACCCTACCGTCAAACGCAGGACCGGCTTCCTCACCCCCAATTTCAGCTATGCGAGCGTCTATGGCGTCGGTGTCGAGATTCCCTATTTCTGGAATCTGGCCCCCAATTACGATCTCACATTCCGACCGGTCATCACTTCTGATCAGGGGCTGCTTGGCAAGGCCGAATGGCGGCACCGGCTCGTCGATGGCCAGTATAGTGTCGACGTTGCCGGCATCTACCAACTCGATACAAACCAATCACCGCCCGGCGACACGCACTGGCGCGGCGCGGCCCGGACGCAAGGCTCGTTCGACCTCAATCAGAGCTGGAACTGGGGCTGGGACGGCACGCTGACCAGTGACAAGACTTTCATGGATAAGTACAAGATCGACAGTCGGGATGAGGCCATCGACAAGGTCTACTTAACCGGCATGCACGATCGCAATTACTTCTCCGCCCAGGCGCTCCATTTTCAATCTCTCGACACCGATACCGATCAGGATTTCTTCCCGACGGCGGTTCCCTATCTCCAGCATGACTACACATTCGACCAGCCGGTATTCGGCGGCGAATTCGGCTATGACTGGAATGTCTACAGCCTGCACCGCAACGATTCGATCTTCGCGAATAATCCCGATCTTCCTTTGACCGACGTCAATCTCGGCACGGATCAAACGCGCGGCGTCGCCAATCTCCGCTGGCAAAGGCAGATCATCAACGGCATGGGGCAGGTCCTGACGCCCTTCGCGAATTTACGCGGCGACGTCTATATGACGGAAAATCTTCCGGATGATTCGGGTTTCACCGAAGACAGCAAGACGACCACCCGCTTCCAGCCGACCGTCGGCTTCGACGCGCGCTGGCCTTTCCTGACGAATACCGAAGGTGGTCAGCACATACTGACGCCAGTGGCCCAGGTTATCGCCTCGACCGATGAGGAAGATCGGAAAGATGTCGGCAACGAAGACGCGATCAATCTGAATTTCGACGCAACGAGCCTGTTCCTGCATGACCGCTTCACCGGTCTTGACCGCTATGAAGGCGGCACCCGGATCAATGCCGGACTCCTCTACACGTTCCTCTCGCCGAATGGCGGCTACCTGCGCGCCAGTCTCGGCGAGTCCTTCCATGTCGCCGGCAAGAACAGTTTCGCCGATGGCACCGGCCTCGAAGGCAGCAACTCCGATCTCGTCACGGCCATCGCCTGGCAGCCTTGGGATTTCGTACGGTTATCATATCAGGCGCGTCTGGAAGAGGACCTCTCGGACATCAATGCCCAGGAAGCCGGCCTGAGCCTCAATTTCGACAGGATTTCGGGGTCAATTTTCTATGCGAATCTCGATGCCGACCCGAATTCCGGTCGCCCGGACCATGAACATCAGGTCTGGGGCAGCGCGGGGTGGAATTTCTCCGGTCCTTGGAGTCTCTATGCCGGCGCGCGCTACGATCTCGAGGAGAGCAAGCTGATTCGGGATACTGTCGGCATCGGCTTCAATTGCGACTGCTTCAATTTCCGCTTCTTCTATGAAGAGAATCGCGCGCGTGAGGATGTAAGTGTTGACCGTTCTGTTCAATTCTCGATCGACCTCAAGTCGCTTGGCGGCGATGTCCTGCCGCGCCTATAGAGATTGACGCCAGTATGAAGATTGGAGCCATTTTCGCGACGGCGCTTGCCGCTTCGCTGCTCACATCCGGAACCGTCGTTCTTGCCGCAGGCGAAGGCCAGGGGGTGGTGGTGACCGTGAACGATTATCCGATCACGAGTCTCGACGTCGATCAGCGCCTCAAGCTCAACGAGATCCTGGGTGGCGGCAAAGGCAGTCCTGACGAACAGCGCAAGCGCGCGCTCCAGGCTCTGATCGATGATGTGATCAAGATGAGCGAAGCGAAGAAATACAAGGCCGATCCCGACGACAAGACGATCGATGCCCAGATCGAAAAAATGGCGAAGGGCTCCAACACCGACAGCAATGGCCTCGCTGCGAAGCTCAAGGCCAAGGGATCATCGATCACCGCCTTGCGCCACCTTGTCGCTGCGCAGATCGCTTTCAATCGCCTCATCAATGCCCTGTACAAGGTGAAAGTCGTGGTCGATCCGGCTGAGATCGACAAGAAATACAACGAATTTGCCAACGACCCCCGGCTGCAGCCGGTCTCGGTCTATGAGATCCTGGAAATCGACATGCCGGTGGAGAATATGGGCGATGCCATGTCGCAACAGCTCCTCGTCGCACGCGCGGCGGATGCCGCGCAATTCCGCCGGGCGTTCAAGGGATGCGACAGTGCCCGCCAGGCCGCCAGCGGCATCTTCAATGTGCGAATCGGCAAGCGCCTCCAGGCGGATGGGCGCAAGCTCCCGAAACAGCTCAAATCGGCGCTCGATCAGGCAGGCGCCGGCGGCATCATCGGGCCGGCGCGCAGCAAGACCGGCGTCCAGTTGATCGCCTTTTGTGGCAAAAAGAGTGTCGCACCGGAAAAACCCACGCGCCAGCAGATCGAAACGCTGCTTGAGAACAAGAAATACAATGTCTATGAGGAGCGCTATATGCGCGAACTCAGGCGCAAGGCGTTCATCGAATACAAGGACGCGAAGGCGACCGAGTGAGCGTCCTGGCCGTGTCCGGCAAGCCCCTGCCGATCGCCGTGACGATCGGCGAGCCGGGCGGCATCGGACCCGACATCACCGCTCAGGCATGGCAGGCATTCAGGCATAATCGCGAGATTGCGTTCTTCGTTCTCGGCGACAGCGGATTTCTGCGCGAGCGGTTTGCCCAGATCCACAGCGACGTCGTGGTGCGGGAGATCGCAGTTCAGGCGGAAGCAGGCGCAGTGTTTGCCACAGCCCTGCCCGTCATCCACATGCCCTTCGCCGAGAAGCCCGACACCGGCCAGTTCAGCCCGAAGACCGCGGCCACGGTGATCGGAGCCATAGACAAGGCCGTCGATCTTGCCCTTACCGGCGAAATCTCCGCGATCGTAACCAATCCGATCCAGAAGGAAGCTCTCTATGAAGCGGGTTTCGTCCATCAGGGCCATACGGACTATCTGGCGCATCTCGCGCGACGCCGCGGCCATGATGCGGAACCGGTAATGATGCTGTGCGCCGGAGATCTGCGCGCCATTCCCGTCACCGTGCATATCGCCCTTGCCGAAGTTCCACGCCAGCTCACGACTGATCTGATCATCCGTCAGGCGCGCGTCGTTGCGCGTGATCTCAGCCAGCGCTTCGGCATCAGCAAACCCCGGCTTGCCCTCACCGGGCTCAACCCGCATGCCGGCGAAAATGGCGCGATGGGCAAGGAAGAACAGACTATCATCGCGCTGGCACTCTCCGAGCTTCGCTCGCAGGGTCTTGCCATACAGGGGCCGCTTCCCGCCGACACCGCCTTCCATGCCGAGGCACGCTCTGCTTATGACGCGATCTTGTGCATGTATCACGACCAGGCACTGATCCCGGTCAAGACCCTTGATTTCCATGGCGGTGTCAACTGCACGCTGGGCCTGCCCTTCATCCGCACATCGCCCGATCATGGAACGGCGCTCAGTCTCGCCGGAACCGGCAAGGCCAATCCCCAAAGCCTCATTGCCGCGATCACGCTTGCCGGTGACATAGCCCGGCGCAGCATGAGACCATGAGTGAGGACGGCCTGCCGCCGCTGCGCGAGGTCATCGCCCGCCACGGTCTCGATGCCCGCAAGAGTCTCGGGCAGAACTTCCTTTTCGATCTCAACCTTACCCGACGTATCGCCCGCAGCGCCGTTCCCCTCGATGTTTCGACCATTGTCGAGATCGGCCCAGGTCCCGGCGGCCTCACGCGCGCCCTTCTCCTCG
>VAZZ01000590.1 GCA_005884715.1 Alphaproteobacteria bacterium
GATATATTTGAGAGGCCTGGGTACTATGCTTAGCCGTTCACCACCTTCTTCAGAACCTTTCCGGCCCTGAATCTAGGCCGCTTGGAGGCCGGGAGCTTGATCGTCTCTCCGGTCTGCGGATTGCGCCCCTGACCCGCCTTGCGGCGCGTCACCGAGAAGGTGCCGAAGCCGACGAGCCGGACATCGTCACCGCCGCGCAGCGCCCGCATGATATTCGCGAGCGTGGCGACGATCGCCTCGCCGGCTTCGCCCTTGGTCAGCTTGGCATCCTTTGCCACCTTGGCGATGAGTTCATTTTTGTTCATGACCCCAATTCCTTGCTTTCAGTTTTGAGTGAGCTCACGCAAGCACGCCACACGCTTTGATGCGATGGTCGGCCAATTCCGCAGCTTTGCAAGGGCTTTCTGACACCCGGGAATTCGTGATTCAATTCAAGCAGTTATTGGGGGTTATCAACAGAAAGCGGCGCCTCCTTTCGGAGACGCCGCGCATTTTCGTGTTGGTACTGATTCGCCGAAACCCTTGATTCCTCTAGGAATCTATCGGCGTTTAATGAGCCGTCATGGCCTCGCGGGCCTCATCTGCCTTGCGCCCGGCGCGGGCGGCCGCCTCTTCGGCCTCCTCGTCCCAGGTGATGGGTTCCGGGTACCGCGTCAAAGCATGACGCAGCACCTCGTCCATGCGGGCGACCGGAATGATCTCCATCTCGGATTTCACATTGTCCGGGATGTCGGCCAGGTCCTTGGCGTTCTCTTCCGGGATCATCACCTTCTTGATGCCGGCGCGAAGCGCTGCAAGGAGCTTTTCTTTCAGGCCGCCGATCGGCAGGATCCTGCCCCTGAGCGTGATCTCGCCCGTCATCGCCACTTCCTTCCTGACCGGAATACCGGTCATCACCGAAACAATGGCGGTGACCATGGCGATGCCGGCGGAAGGACCATCCTTCGGCGTCGCACCTTCCGGCACGTGCACGTGAATGTCTTTCTTGTCGAAGACCGGCGGCTTGACGCCGATGTCGATGGCCCGCGAGCGCACATAGGACGATGCGGCGGAGATCGATTCCTTCATCACATCGCGCAGGTTGCCGGTGACGGTCATCTTGCCCTTGCCCGGCATCATCAGCGCTTCGATGGTGAGGATCTCACCGCCGACCTCGGTCCAGGCAAGGCCCGTTACGATACCCACCTGGTCCTCGTGCTCGATTTCACCATGGCGGAACTTCGGCACGCCGAGATATTTCTCGACGACGTCGGGCGTCGCCTTGATCTTCTTCTTGGCGGTCTTGGACATCATGATGTCCTTGATCGCCTTCCTGGCCAGCGAATTGATCTCGCGTTCGAGATTGCGCACGCCTGCTTCACGCGTATAGCGGCGGATCACTTCCATGATGCCGGCATCGGTGAGCTCGAACTCCTTCTTGTCCAGGCCATGATTCTCCATGGCCTTGGGCAGAAGGTGGCGCTTGGCGATCTCGAGCTTCTCCTGCTCGGTGTAGCCGGCGATGCGGATGATCTCCATGCGGTCCATCAGGGCCGGCGGGATGTTGAGGGTATTCGCCGTGGTCACGAACATCACATTCGAGAGGTCATATTCGACCTCGAGATAGTGGTCCATGAAGGACGAGTTCTGCTCCGGATCCAGGACCTCGAGCAGCGCTGATGATGGATCGCCGCGGAAATCCATGCCCATCTTGTCGACCTCATCGAGGAGGAAGAGCGGATTGGACTTCTTTGCCTTGCGCATCGACTGGATGACCTTGCCCGGCATCGAACCGATATAGGTACGCCGGTGGCCGCGGATTTCGGCCTCATCGCGCACGCCGCCGAGCGACATGCGGATGAATTCGCGACCCGTCGCCCTGGCGATCGACTTGCCGAGCGATGTCTTGCCGACGCCCGGGGGACCGACAAGGCACAGTATGGGACCGCGCAGCTTGTTGGTGCGGCTCTGGACGGCGAGA
>VAZZ01000120.1 GCA_005884715.1 Alphaproteobacteria bacterium
GGCAGTTCGGCGATAAGGCATTTAGGCGGCCGTGGCACCCGTCGTCCCAACCTCGTCCGCTAACACTCGTCCTTCAATCGGATTCTCGGACAGGCTCTTAGAAATTGACTGGGTGTTCAAATTCTAGCTTATCACTATACCCCCCGCCTTCGGTGGCGGAGGGAGAATTCGTGCGTCGCCTGATAGCCAGATCGGCGAGCGTGCCCTGCGCAACGGCATAACGCGCGATGTCGAAGGGCTTGATCGCTAGGATCGTGTCCATATTCTCGATGACCATATCGGCGCGCGCCTTGTTCTTTTCACGCCACTCCGCCCAGGCCATCTTCCCATCGACGATCCGCCTGACGATGCCACGATGGTTTTCGAAGACCTGGGCCCTTAGCCGGTTGATCGCCTGGCGCTCGAGCAGGTCGCGGGCCCGGAGCGCATTGCCTTCCTCGATCAGCCTTTCGACGCCCAAGTCGGAAGCCGTCGCGAACAGCACCGAAGCGACCGCCTCGATGCTGGCGCCGCTCTTCTCGGCGATCTTCACGATATCGGGGGCGCGCTGCAGGAACCGGTGGCTGGCGATCTTGCCCGCCAGGGGCGCCGGCACATTCAGTTTTTCAAGCTCGCTCCGGCGCTCCTGCATCTGCACCAGATTGACGGCGGGAACGGTCTTCGCCAGCACCGCCTCGACCTTGGCCAGTCCGTCGCGATAACGTTCGATGAGCTGCTGCAGCCCGTCGTCCAGCTTCTCGTGGCGCAGGAACCACACCGTCGTCCAGCGCAGCAACTGCTGCAATCCCGCATAGAGCCGGTTCTGCACGGCACCCGGAACCTTCGCATCGAGCGCGTCGATCATCGTGTTGAGCTCGAGGAAGTTGAAACTATCGCGCGCCACGGCGAAGGCGGCGGCGATATCGGCCGAAGCGGCGCTGCTCTCGCCCCTGACATAGGCAATGAAGCTCGGCCCGCCGCGATTGATCATGCTGTTGGCGAGCATCGTCGCGATGATCTCGCGCCTGAGCTTGTGCTGCTCGATGTCGCCGGCAAAATGCTCCTGCATCGCCTTGGGGAAATAGCGTTTGAGCTCGCGCGACAGATAAGGATCGTCCGGCACGCCGCTGGCGAGGATTTCGCCATAGAGCGAGATCTTCGCATAGGCCATGAGCACCGCGAGTTCTGGACGCGTCAGTCCGCCGCCCTTCTGATCGCGTTCGATGACGAGCGTGTCGCTCGGCAGATATTCGAGCTTGCGGTCGAGTTCGCCCGACCTTTCCAGCCGCTGCATCAGCTGAATGGCATAGCTGTTCTCCGTCGTTCCCTGTTCCAAGGCGAGCGAGAGGCATAGCGTCTGCAGGTAGTTGTTGCGCAGGACAAGCCCCGCCACGTCATCGGTCATGTCGGCGAGGAACTTGTTGCGCTGGGCGCGTGTGAGACGCTTTTGGGCTTCCGCCCGCGACAGGCCGATCTTGATATTGACTTCGATGTCGGAGGAATTGACGCCGGCCGAATTATCGACCGCATCGGTATTGATCCCTCCGCCACCGAGGGCGAATTCGATTCTGCCCTTCTGGGTGACGCCGAGATTGGCGCCCTCGCCGATGACCTTTACCTTGAGCTCTCGCCTTCACATAGGTGCCGATGCCGCCGAACCACAGGAGATCGGCTTCTGTGAGCAGCAGCGCATGGATGATCTCCTGCGGCGTCGCCTTGTCGCCGGTGAGTCCGCTCAGCGCCTTGATCTCAGACGTTAGAGGAATGGCCTTGAGCGACCGCGAGAACACGCCGCCACCCTTGCTGATCAACGATTTGTCGTAATCCTGCCAACTCGAGCGCGGCAAAGCGAAGAGCCGCTCGCGCTCCTTGAAGGATTTCTCCATGTCCGGAGCGGGATCGAAGAAGATATCGCGATGATCGAAGGCGGCGAGGAGCCTGATCTTGCGCGACAGGAGCATGCCGTTGCCGAACACATCGCCTGACATGTCCCCGACGCCGATCACGGTGAACGGCGTCGTCTGGATGTCGATATCCATCTCGCGGAAATGCCGCTTCACCGCTTCCCAGCCGCCACGCGCGGTGATGCCCATCTTCTTGTGGTCATAGCCGGCCGATCCGCCGGAAGCGAAGGCATCGTCGAGCCAGAAGCCATGCTTGCTCGAAATGCCGTTCGCCGTGTCCGAGAAGGTTGCCGTGCCCTTGTCGGCGGCGACGACCAGATAGGGATCATCACCGTCGCGCCGCACCGTATCCGAGGGAGGGATCACCTTGTCGTCCTCGAGATTGTCGGTGATGTCGAGCAGGCTCGAGATGAACCTCGTATAGGCACGCACACCCTCGGCCTGGATGGCTTCACGGCTGTCGCCCAGCTTGAGCCTTTTCGGTATGAAGCCGCCTTTGGCGCCAACGGGCACGATCACCGCGTTCTTGACATTCTGCGCCTTCGCCAGTCCCAGGACCTCGGTGCGGAAATCTTCCGGCCGGTCCGACCAGCGGATGCCGCCACGGGCCATGTGCCCGCCGCGCAGGTGAACGGCTTCGACATCGGGCGCATAGACGAAGATCTCGGCGAAGGGCCGGGGTTCGGGCAGACCGTCCACCAGTTTGGAGTTGATCTTGAAATTGATCAGCGGCGGCTCGCCGTCGTCTTTCGGGTTCTGGAAGAAATTCGTCCTGAGTAGCGAGGTGAGCAGATTCACATAGCGGCGGATGATGCGGTCTTCATCGAGATTATAGACATCGACCAGCGCCTTCTCGATCTTGACCTGCGCCGCTTCGGCCTCTTTCTCGTTATGCAAGCGAGGATCGAACAGGGCATAGAACAAGGCGACGAGCTGGCGCGCGATGGGTGAATATTTCACCAGCGTCTGCGCCATATAGTCGGAGGAGAAGGAGGCGGCCGATTGGCGGATATAGCGGCCAAGCGCCCGCAGCAAAGATACATCGCGCCAGGCAAGGCCCTCGCGCAGGACAAGTCCGTCGAAGGCGTCATTCTCGGCCATCCCCGTCCACACTGCGAGGAATGCCGCTTCGAGATTGACGAAGGTCTCAGGCGCAATGGCGGCATTGGCCGGCGCCTGCAGGAGGACGTCGTGGATGACGGCGCGATGGCGTCCGGTTGGCGAACCAGGCGACAGGATATGGGTCGTTTCCGAAATCGCCTGGAGGCCGAGATTTTCGAGAATGGGCAGCCTGCGGCCGAGCGCAATGGCATCGCCCTGATGATAAAGACGCGAATGGAATTCAAGCGGGCCATCGCCTGCTGCGCGGATGAATTCGACGCCGATCTCATCGCCCGACAGCGCATCGATCTCCTCGATATCCTTGAGCGATGCTTCAGGATCGGTCTCGTCGCGATAGCCGGGCGGGAAGGCGCCGCGCCAGCGCGCGATCACCGCCTGTTCGGTTCCCTTGGCGCTGAGCGCGCTTTCCAGCCGGTCATCCCAGTTGCGCACCGTCTCGACAATGCGCTGCTCGAGACCGACGAGGTCGGGCTTCGGGTCCTTGCCCGGATTGCGCAGGATGATGAAGTGAACGCGCACCAGCGTCCCCTCGCCGAAAGACGGCGCGAAGCTCGCCACCCGCCCGTCAAAACTCTCCGCCAGCATGTCGCCGACCTTGCGGCGCACATCGGAATCGAAGCGGTCGCGCGGGATGAAGACGAAGGCCGATACGAAGCGATCGAACTTGTCGCGCCTGACGAAGAGCCGCGTGCGCGGCCGTTCCTCGAGGCGCAGAATGCCCTGCGCCATCTCGGCCAGCACCTCGGCATCGATCTGAAACAGCTCATCGCGCGGGAAACCTTCGAGCACCGCGACCAGCGCCTTGCCGGAATGGCCGGAGGGCAAGAAGCCCGATGCCGCCACCACGCGCTGCAATTTCTTGCGCAACAGCGGGATTTCGTTGGGGTTCTGCGTATAGGCCGATGAGGTGAAAAGACCGATCGAGCGCAATTCGCCCGAAAGCTCGCCCTCGGCATCGAACAGCTTGACGCCGATATAGTCCATCGCCGAGCGGCGATGCACCGTGGCGCGCACATCGGATTTGGTGATGATGAGGGCGTGAGGCTGCATGAGGAATTCGCGGATCTGCGGCGAGATGGCGACGAGCTCATGGCCGCGCCGCAGCACCTCGATCTCGGATTTGCGCAATATGCCGAGACCCGATGCGCCGATCGGTTCGAGCACGCCCTTCTTGGCACCGCCTTCGAATTTGTATTCGCGCATGCCGAGGAAGGTAAAGTGATTGTCGAGCAGCCATTGCAGGAAGGCGATCGATTCGGTCAGTTCCTCGATCGGGATCGGCGGCGGATTGCTCTGATAACTGGCAATGGCCTCGCGCAGGCGCTGCTGCATGGCGCGAAAGTCGAGCACCGCGACGCGGACATCGCTGAAGACGGCCTTCAGATCCTCTTCCAGCTTCGCGCTTTCAGCGGCATCGATGCGCGCGATGTGGAAATGCATGAAGCTTTCGCGCATCGTCTGCGAGTCGGAGCTGGCCTTCGCCTCGATCCCAGTGAGCTTGCCGGTGCTGTCGCGCTTCACCGATAATACCGGGTGAAGGGCAAGGCGCACATCGTAACCGCGTTCGGTCAGGAGACCGATCGCCGAGTCGACCAGGAAAGGCATATCGTCATTGATGATGTCGATCATCGTCACGTCGGCGAACGGAGCCTCCGGATTGCTGACGGCGATCTTGGTGCGGCCGGGCTTGCGTTCAGCAAGAAAGGCGAGCCTGCCATTGACGAGATGGTTGAGATCGGCGGCGGAATATCCCGCGAGGTCTTCCGGCGGAGCCTTCTCCAGAAGCTGGCGCGTCAGTATCCTTTCCCGCTCGCCTTTTGCTTTTCCCTCTGCCGTTTTGATCAATGTGACCAGAGGATCATGCGGCGACATCGCGAAAACTCCCATCGGCAGGCCAGGTCGGGCTGGCTCTAGCGCGCTCCCCAGCGAGGTGGAATCACCTCCGAAAAGGATTCGCGCCAAATCAATATGTTGGAGCAAATCCTTATCGCCAAAGTCTTCAACTTTGGCGGGATTTACTCTAGCCCATTCTTTAGAAGCATTGCGACGGAAGAGCTACAGGAATGCAGGGCTTGCGATCAATTGAGTGTGCCCGGTTTGAGGTCGGGATTCTGCTGATAGCCGGGGCCCACGACCAGAGGCTGGTTGGGCAAGGTCGACTGATCGACATCGGTATGAAATTTTTGTTCGTACTGCGCAATTTCCTTACCCTGGGCATCGATCAGCCGCAGCACGACCTTGTAGTCGTGCTTGGCCACGATACCGGTCAGGAGAGGTGACTGGGCCTCGATGACGCCGCCCTCCGGCAAAGTACGCACTGGCCTGGCGATGAAACCATAGAAGGCTTCGGCATTGCGGTAGTTGAAGACGAAGCCGCCGCCGGCGAAAGCGAGATAGGGCGCATTTGGGTTCTCGCCGCAGCCGGCCAGAAACAGGACAAGGATCAAAAGGGCGATCTTGCGCATCATCATTGGACTACCTCACGC
>VAZZ01000121.1 GCA_005884715.1 Alphaproteobacteria bacterium
CGCCGGCAACGGCTTGGCAGCCAGTCTTGGCTTGCGCTTCGCCCAGGCCTTGGGCTTCAGATACTCATAGACGCCCTCACGGCCGCCTTCGCGGCCAAAGCCCGATTCACGATAGCCGCCAAAACCGGCACTCGCATCGAAGAGATTGGTGGAGTTCACCCAGACGACGCCAGCCTGCAGCTTCGGCGCGATATCAAGCGCCAAGCCGATGGTCTCGCTCCACACGCTCGCCGCCAGCCCATAGCGCGTATTGTTGGCGAGCATCACCGCCTCATCGGGGGTACGGAAGGTCATCGCCACCAGCACCGGACCAAAGATCTCTTCGCGCGCCACCGTCGAAGCCGGGTGCACATTGGTGAGCAGGGTCGGTGGATAAAAGAAGCCCTTGTCGGGTTGCGCGCCGGCGGATTGATGGCAGACTGCCCGGTGGCCGACTCGCAATTTCGCCATGCGCACTTTGAGACGGGCAATGAAACTTTCGGCGATACCTTCCTGGACGAGAAGCCGCGATCCGGCGCAGCAGACCTGGCCCTGATTGAACCAGATGGCATCGACGAGACCCTCTATCGCGCCATCGATATCGGCGTCGTCGAACACGATGTAAGGCGATTTGCCGCCCAGTTCCAAGGTCAGCGACTTGCCGGTGCCGGCGGTCTCCTTGCGGATGAGGCGGCCGACCTCGGTCGAACCGGTGAAGGCGATCTTGTCGACATCCTTGTGCTTGACGAGAGCAGCGCCCGTCTCACCGTCACCCGTCACGATATTGAGCACGCCTTGCGGCAGGCCAGCCTGCTCGGCCAATTCGGCGAAGAGGAGAGCTGACAGCGAAGTGAATTCGGCGGGTTTCAGCACGACCGTATTGCCGAGCGCCAGAGCCGGCGCCACTTTCCAGGCCAGCATCAGGAAGGGGAAATTCCACGGAATGACTTGCCCCACGACGCCGACCGGCTGGAACCCGGCAAGCTCCTGATCCTGCAACTGCGCCCAGCCGGCATGATAATAGAAATGCCGGGCCGCGAGCGGCACGTCGAGATCGCGCGTTTCGCGGATCGTCTTGCCATTGTCGAGGCTTTCGATGACAGCGAAAAGGCGGGCATGCCGCTGGATCATGCGGGCGAGCGCATAGAGATAGCGGGCGCGGCCATGGCAACCAAGCTTCGCCCAGCTATCTTGCGCCTTGCGCGCCGCCTTCACCGCAGCATCGATATCGGCGGGCGAGCCTTGCGAGAGCTTAGCCAGCACCTTGCCGGTCGCGGGCTCGAGCGTCTCGAAATGGCTCTTGCCATTGACCCAGCCGCCGCCAATGAAATGGCCGAAGCCTTTGTCATGCCGCCCAAGCCAGGCGCGCGCCTCGGCATCGCTCTCCGGTGCGGGGCCATAATCCATCGTATCGAAATAATGGGCAACGCTCATTCTTTATCCGGCCGCATGGCGATTGAAGGCCGAATACCGGCCGGTGACATGATGTTCGAGCTGGCGTTCGATATCGGCGAGAAGCGAGGAGGCGCCGATGCGGAAAAGATCGGGCTCGAGCCATTCGCGGCCAAGCTCCTCTTTCATCAGGATCTGGTAATTGAGGATATCCTTCGCCGCCGAAATGCCGCCGGCCGGCTTGAAGCCGACCTTGAAGCCGGTACGCTGATGATAGTCGCGGATCATGCGCAGCATGGCGAGGGTGACGAGAAGCGTCGCATTCACCGCTTCCTTGCCGGTCGATGTCTTGATGAAATCGGCGCCCGCCATCATGCAGACCATCGCGGCCTTGGCGACATTGCGCAAGGTCTTGAGATCGCCGGTGGCGAGGATCGCCTTGACATGCGCTGCACCACAGGCGGCGCGGAAGTCACGCATCTCGTTGTAAAGTGCCCGCCAGTTCTGGGTGAGCGCATATTCGCGCGTGATGACGATATCGATCTCGCCTGCGCCATCTGACACCGAGGCTTCGATCTCCTTGAGCTTGACGTCATGCGGCACGAGCCCGGCAGGGAACCCGGTCGAGACGGCGGCGACGGGAATGTCGGAGCCCTTCAGCGCTTCGACGGCGGTCACGACAAAGCGGTGATAGACGCAAATGGCGCCGGTGGTGATATGCCGGTCCGCCATGCCGAGCGCTTCGAGGAGATCGGGCCGCACCGGGTTCATCGCCTTGGCGCAGAGCCTTCGCACCCGCTCCGGCGTATCATCACCCGACAAGGTGGTAAGATCGATGCAGGTGACGGCCTTGAGCAACCAGGCGGCCTGGGCATCCTTCTTCACCGATCGGCGGCCGGGAAGAGCAGCAATACGCCGTTCCGCTGCCGGAAAATTCAGGCGGATATCATCGATCAGATCGAGAGCGAGCGGCATGCCCTCATTGCGGGGCAAGGC
>VAZZ01000591.1 GCA_005884715.1 Alphaproteobacteria bacterium
AACATGCCGCCGGCGAAACCGCCCTTTTGGGCACGCGGCAGATCGATATGGCCCTCGCCGTCACCGCTCAGGAAATGTTCATGAGCTGAGTCATTCTTCTTGTTGAGAAGACGCAGGAGCACATCATTGTGGCCGTCGAAAATGGGCAGTCTGTCGGACATCGGGAGACCGTGGATGGAGCGGGAAAACTGCCCTTAGCTCATGTGGCAGCGCGCGTGAACCCCTTAACGAGAAAGGCTGGTCTGCGTCCGCCTGGAGGTGTCGTGGTTTTACAAGGCTTGGCAGGCCGTGCCATGGTCGCGCCGGATCACCGATTTGCAGGAGCCTGTCGTATGGTGAAGAGTTCCGAGCGCCCCTTCAACCAGCCGGTATCCGGTTTCGTCACGCCGCGTTTTGGCGGCATCGCCACGTTCATGCGCCTGCCGCATGTGCCGCTCGACAAGGCAGACGGTGTCGATATCGGTCTGGCCGGCATACCCTGGGATGCCGGCACCACCAACCGGCCGGGACCGCGCCATGGCCCGCGCCAGATCCGCGACAATTCCTCGATGGTGCGGCGCATGCACCAGGTCTTCGGGACGACTCCTTATGATATCGCCAATTGCGCCGATCTCGGCGACTGCCCGGTCAACCCGGCCGATGTGCAAGATGGGCTCAAGCGGATCGAGACCTGGTTCAAATCGCTGATCAGCAAGGGCATACGGCCGCTGGCGGCGGGCGGCGATCATCTGTGCTCGCTCCCCATCTTGCGCGCCGTCGGCGAAAAGCGGCCCGTCGGCATGATCCATTTCGACGCTCATACCGATCTCTATGACCAGTATTTCGGCGGCTTCAAATATACCCATGGCACGCCTTTCCGCCGCGCCATCGAGGAGGGCGTCCTCGATCCCCGGCGTGTGGTGCAGCTCGGCATTCGGGGGTCGATGTATGATCGTGAGGACGTCACCTATGCCGAGAAAATGGGGGTGCGCATCATCCGCATCGAGGAGGCAATGGAGAAGGGCCCAAAGGCCGTCATGGAGGAAGCGCGGCGCATCGTCGGCGACGGAGAGACTTATATCAGCTTCGACATCGACATGCTGGATCCGGTCTATGCGCCGGGCACCGGGACGCCCGAGATCGGCGGCTTCACTACGTTCCAGGCGCAGCAATTGCTGCGCGGCTTGCGCGGTCTCCATATCGTCGGCGCCGATGTGGTCGAAGTATCGCCGCCCTTTGACGCCTCCGGCCTCACCGCCTATGCCGGGGCGGTGATGATGTTCGAAATCCTGTGCTCGATGGCTGAAGATGTGGCGAGGCGCCGGTAAGCTCCCTCGCCCTGCCATTGCTGTGCAATGGCATCCCTCTCCCCACGGCAGAGGGAAATCGACTACGTCGTCAGAGGGAGCGTGAAAAGCTTGCCCCATTCGGGCAGCTTCTCATCATAATTGGCGAGCCGCAGCGCATGCCAGGCCATGGCGTGATTGGACGAGGTGACCGGCAGGCCGATCTCCTTTTCGATATCGGCTGCGGCTTCGGCGAGGCGGACGGAGGTGCAGGACACGAAGACCGCGTCGATATCGGCGCGCTTCCTGATCGCAAGAATGCCGTCCTTGATCGATTGGGGCGCGATGCGCGCCACCATATTGTCGTCCTCCTCGTTGAAGGAGCCGAAGACCGGAACGGTGAAGCCGCGCGCCGCGATATAGCTTGCGACGATGCGGTTCACATCGGCGCGATAGGGGGTGAGGACACCGATGCGCCGCGCTCCCAGCGCGTGGAAGGCGGCGAAGGCGGCAGTGATGGGTGTCGTGCATTCGACATTGGGTCTGGCTTCGCGGATGCGGGCGAAGACCTTCTCCTCGCCGATCGCCATCGAGGCCGAAGTGCAGCCATAGGCGATGACGTCGAAATCCGCACCGGGCAGGATGATCGAGGTCGAGGCAGCGATGCGCGGCTCCATGGCGCGCAAGGTCTCGGGCGTGATCTGCGCATCGTTGAGGATACGGCTGTGATAGAGCGCCACGCCCGAAAGGCCTCCCATCATGCGGCGCCATTCATGCTCGATCGTGTAATCGGTGGCGAGGACGATGAGGCCGATGCGGGCCCTCGATGCGATGCCGCGATCAGCCGCGAAAGGCAGATGCTCGAGCAGGATCATGCTGTCTTGCGTCTTCTGGTCCATCGATGCCTCCTTTGGCCGCATGCACCTAGTGTATCAGGTCCCAGGGCCGGTACATATAGTACCGCAATGAGTCGGCTCGCGATCATCGCCCGAAGTGTAAGCGTGCTCAGCGGCTGGCGCAGAGCGGCGCTCTTGCTCATCGCCGGTGCGGCCGCAGGGTTCGCGATGCCGCCCTTTTATATCTGGCCGCTGCTGTTCGTCGCCTTTCCGGTTCTGGTCTGGGCGCTCGATGAGGTTCCGGGAGGGAGCGCTTTCGCCACCGGCTGGCTGTTCGGGCTCGGCTATTTCTCCCTTTGTTTCTACTGGATCGGCATCGCCTTCCTCGTCGATGCGGCGACCTATCTGTGGATGATGCCCTTCATGGTCGGCGCGCTGGCCGGCGGCATGGCCCTTTATTGGGGGCTTGCGGCACTCTGCACCGTCCTCATGGGGCAGCAGGGCCTCGCGCGCATCATTTCGCTCGCCATTTTCCTCGCCATCGGCGAATGGCTGCGCGGCCATCTGCTCACCGGCTTTCCTTGGGCGGCACCCGGACTGGCGGCAACCGGTATGGGAAGCCTCGCGCAATCCGCCTCGCTCATCGGCATGACCGGACTGACGCTCTTCATCGTGCTGTGGTCGGCGCTTCCGGCACTGTTGGGATTTGCGTCCCTGCGCCGGCGGGAGACCATCGCCGCCGTTCTCTTGTTCGCTCTCCTGCCGGCTCTATGGCTGTGGGGCGCCCATCGCCTCTCCGCCGCCGAGGGAAATGCGG
>VAZZ01000112.1 GCA_005884715.1 Alphaproteobacteria bacterium
TCTTTCCATCTTCCTGCTGCTCTCCATGACGGCACTGGTGCTGCCGTTTCCCGTCCATGCGCAGCAACAGGCAGGCCAGAGCGCCCCCAGGATCGACCCGCGCAAGCTCCTGGTGCAGCCGCGCAATGCCGATGGATCGATCAAGACGCCGTCCTTCTGGCATGAGCCGGTGCTATGGGCCATGGACCAGCAGCGGACCTTCTATGGTGCGATGTCGCAATCGATCCGCCAGATGAAATCGCAATCGCCTCTTGCCGCCGCCTTGACCCTGATGCTCTTGAGCTTCGGCTATGGCATCTTTCACGCGGCGGGACCGGGCCACGGCAAGACGGTCATCTCGGCCTGGCTGCTTGCCACCGAGAATGAACTGCGCCGCGGCATCCTCATCGCCTTCATGAGTGCAGTGGTCCAGGCCACCACCGCCATCGCCATCGTGAGCGCGATGCTGCTCCTGGTGACGGCAGTCGGCTCGACGGCGCGTGACGTCGCCGGTTTCCTGGAAAGCGCCAGCTATGCCCTGATCGCGCTGATGGGCGCCTATCTGATGTGGACCGCGCTCAGGCCGCACGAGCATGGGGCGGAGGCTACGCATGAGGGGCATGCGCACCATCACGATCATCACGATCATCACGGACATGATCATCACGATCATCATGGTCACAAGCACGATCATCATCACGAGGCAGACTGCGCCTGCGGCCACGCCCATGTCCCGCAAGCCCGCCAGGTCAAGGGCGAATGGTCTCTGACAAAGGCCCTCTCACTCGCTTTCGCCGTCGGCATCAGGCCGTGCTCCGGCGCCCTTTTGGTCCTGATCTTCGCAAATACGCTGGGCCTCTATTGGGCCGGCGTCACCTCGACCTTCGTGATGGCGCTCGGCACCGCCATCACCGTTT
>VAZZ01000113.1:0-310 GCA_005884715.1 Alphaproteobacteria bacterium
CCAGATGATCGCCGCGATTGAAGGCATCGAGGCGGATCGGATCGAGCGCCTGGGCGCTCCACAGCCGCAATGTATTGACTCGTTTGCCGCGCCAGCCGGCGATCGGGGTGTCGAAGGCGACGGCCTGCACGGTTTCGCTGGGCAACCAGGTGTGCTTCAGGGAATTGTCGCCCTTCTCGACGGTCTCGACGGTGCCGCCGAAGCCGATATCATAGGCGGCTTCCTGCCGTTCGAACTCCCATAGATTGCCATGGGCGAGCCAGTCTTCCGGCACTTCGATCTGCTGGCCGTCCTTGATCTTCTGCTTGAA
>VAZZ01000113.1:339-1235 GCA_005884715.1 Alphaproteobacteria bacterium
AGGCCGCCATTGCCGAGCGCCGCATCGGGCTCCAGCGCCTCGACCACATCTAGATCAACATTGAGGCTCCTGAGCGCCTCGGTGACCGGCTCCACCAGGCCCAGATTGCTCATGGCATCGCGCAGAAGACGGCCGATGAGGAATTCGAGCGAGAGATAGTAGACCCGCTTGGCACCCTTGGCATAGGCATCGCGCGTCGAATTCATCCAATGGTCGATGACGCGATCGCGCACTGCATGGATGGTGGCGGCGAGCCAGTCATGGTTGCGCGCCACCAGCGGGTCCTTGCCCACTGTATAAGCGAGCTTCTCCAGGATCTCGGCTCGCAATGTGGTGGCATCGGTACGCCGCGGCGCCGGCTTCGGCGCATCGGGATGGATTTGCGTGACAGTCTGAACCATGGGCCCTCGATCGATTTTTATGCTCTATTTTAATAAGCCGAACAGCAAGATTATTTGACGGGGTTAAGATGCCGCGCTTCGCAGCAAATTTGAGCATGATGTTCCAGGAAATCCCCTTTCTGGAGCGCTTTGCTGCGGCCCGCAAGGTGGGCTTCACGGCAGTCGAATTCTTGTTTCCCTATGCTTTCGACAAGGCGGAAATTAGAGGGCGCAGGGACGAGGCCGGACTTGCACAAATTTTGTTCAACACCCCGCCCGGCAATTGGGACGCCGGCGAGCGGGGCTTCGCTGCTTTGCCCATGAAGCGCGATGATTTCAAGCGAAGTTTCGAGCAGGCCCTCGACTATGCCGTCGCGCTCGAAAATCCCCGTATTCATGTCATGGCGGGCATTCCCGGCGCAGGCGATGAAGTCGCCGCCTGCACCGCCTGCTTTGTGGAGAATCTTGCCTGGGCTTCAGGCCTCGCCAGACCGCATGACATCACCCTTCTCATCG
>VAZZ01000113.1:1289-3992 GCA_005884715.1 Alphaproteobacteria bacterium
GATCCTGGCCCAGATCCCGGCCTCCGGTGTCAAGCTTCAATACGATCTCTATCACCAGCAGATGAGCCGCGGCGCGGTGGCGCAAACGCTGCGTCAGCATTTCCCGATTATCGGCCATATCCAGGTCGCAGGTGTGCCTGGACGCAACGAGCCCGACGCCGGCCAGGAACTCAACGTCGCCTATCTCTTCAGGCTCATCGATGAACTGCGCTATGAGGGCTGGATCGGCTGCGAATATCGCCCCCGCGCTTCCACCTGTGCTGGCCTCGCCTGGCTTCAAACCTATGGAATCGGGTGAAGGGCGAAATGCGCCGCCCAGCGTTCAAGGCGATAGCTTACCACTATGCGGATTGACATGCACGATAACGGCACGGCCCTTGCGCAGCGCGTGGAACGCGTAAGTATTGACGCCGCAGTTGGCCTGCGCGACGTGTCGATAACCGTCTGCCTCAACGAGTTTCCTGGCCGCATCACAACTGAGATGCGAAGTCACGAAATGTGCTCTTCCAAATTGAAAGACGAAAGGCGGGTTGTAGTCCGGGTCAGCCCATGCCGCGCCGGACAGGCCGAACGTAAATGCCACAGCGGTCGCAAGAATTATTCTCCGGAACATCATCGGTCTCCATGTCGAGGTTGCTGGCGTCCCTCACAAAGATCCAGACCGGCCAAGTCGGAGATTTATTCCCGCTTTCCGCAATTCGCGTTGATCGCTAAAAAAGGAGTTCCGTTGCCGGAACTCCAGTTGGTTGCGTCGAGGCGCACAGGCTTCAGATCCGCAGCTCAGTCGCCCCGGATCACAACATAATCTTCATCGTAATCATCGTCATAAACGGTGACATAATCGTCGTCATAATATTCGTAATCCGAAACGTAATCGTCGTCGGCACGATGTATCCGCCGGAACCGGGGATAGCGGTAGGGATCATACCATCCATAATCCTCGTAATAGACGTAACGTGGGGTGACCTGATAGGTGTAGAAAGGTACGCCGAAATGAACATCGACATCCGTATCGGCAAGTGCCGAGGGCGCCGCGCCCATTAACCCGAGAGGCAATCCCACAACGCAGGCAAGCAACGTTTTCCTGAACATAGTTCCAACTCCTTGATGGATTCTGGTTGATGGAAAAACGATGCGATTTTGCGGATGTTCCTACACGTTGGGTTACGGTTTGTTACGAGCTTGAGGGAACTTTCGCCAAATGAACTTCCGGTAACCTCACCGCTAATCCCTCCACACCCGGCCGCTATACGGATCGACGAAGACGCTCGCCCAGTGGTCATTGCGCAGCCCGTCGAAAGCGTAGATCCTGCCATAACAATCGCGCGTCTGCACATGGTAGAAGCCGCGCTCGCGGACGAGCCGGCGCGCTTCGCCGCAGGTCAGGCGCCCCGGATAGGAAGCGACATAATCATCATCGTCATCATTATAGTAGGCGCGGCCCCGGAAATGTGGGTAGCGATAGGCATCGTACCAGCCATAATCGCGATGATAGCGATAATACGGCCTGACCTGGTAGGAATAGAACGGAACGCCGAAATGAATGTCGATATTCGTTTGGGCGAGTGCCACCGGCGCTAAGCCGATCAGACCAAGCGGCAGGGCAACGGCGCAGATGAGCAGTGATTTGCTGAACATGATTCACCTCCACGCTGGATTCCCTGCCAGCGAAACGAGGCCAGGCTGCGGCTTGCGCCTCTCCGCCTGGATTACATTTTAGTATGATTGCGTGCGGAGACTCGCCGGCACTGAGACTCCAGGCAGCATCCCACTCGGGTTGGATTTCAATCCGAGTGGGACACTATTTACGCGCGCCAGATATGTCCGTTGCGCGGATTGACGCGCAAGACAATGGCGCGGCCATGACGCATCGCACTGAATGCGTAGTTTCGCGCGTCGCATTCGCGTGTGACCACATTGCGGTAACCATCCGCACGGATCATCTGGCGCGCTGCCGCACAGCTCATCGCCCCGTGCATCTGCAAGGGAACGCGGGCTATGGGCGTGTGCGACGTCGGACTGTAGCCAGCCATCGCCGAACCAGAGAGGCCAAGCACAGCGAGAGGAAGGGCCAGTGCGGCCGCGAGAGCGAACTTATTGAACATGTTACAACTCCTTGATGAAGGTTAGCTGGAGCAGAACACATGTTTCCGTTCGGCGTTCCCGTCTGGCGGGGTTAAACTTTGTTATGGATCTCCCGGGGCCGTTTCATGAACTCCCGGCAATGAAACGCAAGGCGGCAAACTTACCCGCCCACCATCGCCTTGATCAGGCTGTTGATCTTGCCTGCCTGCTCCATCTGCACCATGTGACCCGCACCTTCGATGATCTCGACCTTCGCCCCCGCTGCCGCTTTCGCATGCTGGACCGGAATGATCTTGTCTTGCGCTCCCCAGATGACGAGCGCCGGCACCCCGGATGACTTGAGCGCCGCGCTTAAATTCGTCGCCTGCTGGCCACCGGCAAAGACACCATCCTTCAAGGCGGCGAGCGCGTCGCCAACCCCATCGAGCCTTTTGTATTTCAGCAGATCATCGACCATCTGCCGGCTCACCAGCGAACCATCGGCGAAGAGATTCTCGAGCACTGGCTTCAGATCGCGCCGCGAGGCGGCAGCAACGAAGCCGCCGATATAATCCATGTTGATGTCGGGGCCGAGACCGGCCGTGCTGATGAGGTTCAGTGATTTCACCCGGTTCTTGC
>VAZZ01000114.1 GCA_005884715.1 Alphaproteobacteria bacterium
GGAATTCCGGATCATCGAGCCCGCTCTCGCCGCCGAACAGGCCGAGCCTCAGGCCGAGGTCGCGCGGCTTCATCTGCGGATAATGCTCGGCGATGACCTGCTCGAGAACCTGCGGATAGGACGGAGTGCAGGAAATGGCGGTGATGCCGAGTTCCCCTATCGTTCGGATGAGCAACTGCGTCTCACCGACACCGAAGGGGACGACCGTCGCGCCAGTGGCTTCGAGGGTGGAATGATCGGTGAAGCCGCCCATCCACAGCCGGTAATTCAGGCAATGAACGACGCGATGGCCAGGCCCCAATCCGCTGGCTCTCTGGGCCCGGGCACCTACGATGGCGGTTTGCTCGGCGTCGCGCCGCGACAGGGCGAGATTCATCGCCGTCCCGGTGGTGCCGGAGGTGCGGTGGATCCGGGCGATCTCACTCTCAGCCGCGGCGAGATAATCGCCAAAGGGCGGATGCGCGCGCTGGCTCTGGCGCAGCATCTCCTTGTTGATCAAGGGATGTCCGGCAAGGTCGTCAAGGCGCCGACATAGTCGCGCTGGCGCTCCCATAGGCGCTCGCGATGGGAGGCCAGATCCGCGAGATCGGCGAAATCCGCCCGCTCGACCAGCATGCGAAATATTCCTGAAATGACTATGATGTCATTTTCATAATCTGCAAATCATGTCAATGTGCCGGAAGATGAACGAGCCCCAGACCAGGCCACATGACGCGGAAGATGATCACCCGCTCGACTTCGCTACGGCCCTCATCGCGCGAGCCGAGAGCACTGCCCTGCGAAAGATCGAGCGCACCCGCTTGCGCCTCCTCGCCAGCATCGCCAGGGCCCTCATGTCAGGGGTGGAGAGAACCGATCTAAAGGTCGCCGACGTGACCAGGGATGCCGGCCTCGCGCATGGTACCTTCTATCGGTATTTCGCCGATATGCGCGCGGCGCTCGACGCGCTGATCGAGGAGTTCTCGAACTTCGTGCAGCAGAAGATCGCCGGCGCCCGGGACGGCGAGACCGGTTCACGCGCGCGTGTCCACGGCGCCACACTTCTCTATGCCCGCCTCTTCAGGCGCAATGCCGGACTGATGCGCTGCTTGATCGGCCTCTCGGGCGAAGCGACCTCCTTTGCCAGGTCCTATCAGCGGCTCAATAGCGACTGGTATGGGCGCGTGGCGGCGGCCATCGCCAAGAAGCGGGGGCAGGAGACATCGCGTCACGATTTCGTATCCACCGCCTATGCGCTGGGCGGCATGATCGATGAATTCCTGGCCCAGATCTATTTGCGCAAAGACCCTGCCCTCCTCCATCTCCACGACCAGGAAGAAAAGATCGCCGAATTGCTGACCGATCTTTGGTGCTTCGGCGCCTATGGCGCGCCTCCCTCAGAATGAGAAGCGTTTGCCGACCGCCAGAGGCACAAGCGTCTTGTCGCCGAATTCATTGGCGAGTGCTGTGATGGCGCGCCATCCGGTGCAATGGCCGGCGGCGATGACGGCGAGGCCGAAGTCCCGTATCGCCGCAACAGTCTCTGGAATGATCCGTTCATTCGTGCCGGACAGATGCAGCCCGCCCGCCACCGCATAGAGCGGCACATCCGGGAAGGATGCCTTGGCATGCTTGAGGACATTGACGACGCCCGCATGCGAGCAGGCGGTGAAGACGATGAGGCCCTTGCCTTTGACATTCACCGCCACGAAACGCTCGTCCATGATGAGTTCGTCGAGCTCCCAGCCTTTCCCGTCGAGGGTCCTTCTGTGCTGGCCGGGAAGCCCGCGCTCGAAGGGAGTGACGCGGGCGATCTCGCCGCTCACATAAGCCATGCCGTCAAGCAGAGACACCGCCTCGGTCGTGTTGACAACATTCGCGCCATGAGCGGTCAGCGCCTCGACACTCGGCACATCCTCCATCACCTGCAGCGACCCGTCCGGCCGCTTCATCGCGCGGGTGCGGAACATGTCGGGATGAGCGTAATATGGAACCTCCTTTCCGCCATTGCGGTCGCGAATGATCTGCAGCGCCCTGAGCATGCCGCCCCCGTGATCCCAATGGCCGTGTGAGAGCACGATCGCCTCGACAGCACTCAGATCGGCGCCGAGGCGCGAGACATTCTGCTCGAAGGTTCGGTCTTCAGGCCCGGTATCGAATAGAAGCGTCTTCGTCCTGGCCCCGCGGCGGACCGTGATAAGACAGGATAGGCCATGTGCTGCACAGCACAGGCAGCTGCCGCCCAGCACCCAGTGACCATGCCGGCGCCGCCTGAGGCCGGCGAATTCCGTCTCGACATAGGGGGGAACCGAGGAGAGATTGTCGGTGACATTGTCGACCAGGATATGGACTTCGGCGCTGTCGACGGGTTCGAACGAGGCCATGGCACGTCCTCCGTATCAGGCGAAGCGTGCCTTCGACCTTTCACGCGCCTTCATTGCTTCCACCTCGCGGTTGCGCGGCGGCGCGTTCGTCTCGAGCGCATAAATGAGTTTGCGTGCCGCTTGTGTCACGTCTTTGACGGCGCGATCGAACGCTGCTTCATTGGCCTTCGAGGGCCGCGTGAAACCTGACAGCTTGCGCACGAATTGCAAGGCGGAAGCCTGGATCTCGTCCTCGCTCGCCGCCGGCTCGAAATTGAACAACGTGCGGATGTTCCGGCACATCTTCACCTCCTCTTGGAGAATGACCGTCTCGGATGGCAGTATAGACGAAACCCGCTCCCCTGCCCAAGACTCAGGATCTGAAGCCAGAAACACATATGCAGCTGTTGCGGATTCTGGCGAAGGTTTTGCCGCACCAGTCTGTGAGTTTTGCGATCAGCGGCGCCGTCAGCGGCGCGCCTCGATCATCTTCCACCCGTTTCCCGACGGATCGCGGAACCCGGCGTCGACGCTGCCGAAGCGCGCCACCGGCTCCTGTATGAATTCCACCCCACTTGCGTGCATCCGATCATAGGCGG
>VAZZ01000592.1 GCA_005884715.1 Alphaproteobacteria bacterium
GGGAATTGCGCCGACAGGACATGCGTCAGATCGACAACCCTGGAGAAACTCATCGCCGCTGCCTCAGCCGCAAATGGGCTGAAGGCCGAAACTGCGCCCACAACCGTTGTCGTTCCCGCCGCTCTGAACAGTCCCCGGCGTGAAACCGTGTCGGCTACTCTTTCCATGCATCCCGGCACGCACATGGGGTTCTTCCTCCGCTTGTTTTCCACTAAATAATCAGGACCCGCTCGAACTCTTGGCCTTGTTTTGCCAGCGACCGCTCTCGTCCTGCTGCCAATAGCTCACCTCGTGGCCGCCATCACGGGCATCCTTCCAGATGCGGCGGGCCCGCTCCACGGCCTCGGGATCGGCGCCATCGAATACAAGCACCGCCCGTTCGAGCCCCTCAAAGCCTGAAGGTTCGACGCCGCCGACAAAGAAACGCACCGAGGCCTTGTTGGGGTTGTCGTTTGATGCGGTGATCCAGACCGGCTGGTCTTCGGCCCCTCCGTCTCTGGCCGTCCCATGAGGCAGGAATCCTTCTTCGTTATAGGTCCACAGGAGCGTGGACAGTGCCTCGACCCGGTCGTCCGAATCGGTCTCCACAACGGCCCGCCAGCCACGCTCGAGCGTGCGTTCGAGGAGCTGCGGCAGCACGCGTTCAAGGGGCTGGCGTTCCAGGTGATAGAAGAAAATATCGGTCATGGCTGCGTCCGGGCGGGTTTAAAAAGCTCGATTACACTATTCTTGAGCGAGAAGCTTTTCGCCGGTCAACGGTCTTTGCGCCGAAGCGGCTTTGACGCTAAGAATATGAGCAATCAAACTGTCAAATGGGGTTGGGGATGGGGCGGTTTTCGATGCTGGCGGCCGTTATAGCGGTCCTGGTCGGATTTGACTTGAGCCTCCCGGGCCACAGGGCTGAAGCCATGGGCCTGTGCAACTGCTGTGCCGCCTCTCTCACATCGTCCTGCAGCAAAGTCTGTGCCGCGATCAGCCTCACGCCCGGCATGTGCCCGGCCATCGTCGACTATGAGGGAACTGGCGCCGCGCTCCAGGGCGCTAATACGCTCAATGGCATGTCGTTCAAGGAGTTTGCGCTTGGCGAGCCCATGCCGTGGCAACTGGAATTGTTTCGGAGGGTTCTCGAGTCGGGCCGCCGCAAGAGTGTCGCTTCCTACAAATTGGCTCTGCACCAACTGAATCGCCATGAAATCGGCCAGGATGATTTTGACAAGTCCAAATCCCTCTATGGCGAGGCTCTCGTCAATTACTATCACGGCATCCGGGCCTATCTGATCCGAATCGGCCGCAAATCGGATTGATGCGACGGCCAGCTGCCCGATCATCGCCAGACCTAGACCGCAATGA
>VAZZ01000118.1 GCA_005884715.1 Alphaproteobacteria bacterium
CGATGCGCGGGTCGATTCCCGTAACCGGGCCGCCCATGACGTTGACCTTGCCGGCGCTCGGCTTGAACAGGCCGGTCACCAGATTGAGTGTCGTCGACTTGCCGCAGCCGGTGCGGCCGACGACGGCGACGAATTCGCCGCGCGCCACCGTCATGGTGAAGTCGTGGAGCGCGGTCAGCGATCTTCCGTCCGGCGTCAGGAACCGGCGCGTCACATTGATCAGCTCTATGGCGGGAGCCGTTTCGGTACTTGTCATGGCGATGACCCGTTGAGGGAGCGGCTGGCCCTGTAACAACGCGAGCCGGCCGCAGCCCCACTTACTTCGCGTTCTTCACGAACTCGGTGGTGTAGGTCTTGGAGAGGTCGATCTCCTTGCCCTGCAGGTCCTTCTTGAAGGCCGACAGCACCGAGAGCACGGTTTTCGGCCCATCCGCGGGCATCACGCCGTCGGGGGTGAACATCGCCTTGCCGTCGGCCAGCGCCTTCACGTAGCCTTCCTTGTCGCCCACATAGAAGTCCTTCGGCATCTTGTCGGCAATTTCCGCGGCCGAATGGGTGTTGATGAACTTCAGCGTCTTGACGAAAGCATTGGCGAGCTTCTGCACTGTTTCCTTGTTGGCCTCGACCCAGGCCGCGTCCATATAGAGAGAGGCGGCTGGATAGGTGCCTCCGAGCGCCTGCTTGGTGCCCTCGATGGTGCGCATATCAACCAGAACGCTGGCTTCGCCCGTCTTAAGCAGACGCGAAATCGTTGGCTCCGTCGTCATGCCCGCCTGAATCTTGTCCTGCTGCATGGCGGCGATGAAGGTGTTGCCGGCGCCCACCGGCACAGAGGTGAAATCGCCAAGCTTGACTCCGTTCTTGACGGCCAGAAATTGGGTGAGGAAGTTGGTCGACGAGCCAAGCCCGGTGACACCGAGATTCTTGCCGGCGAAATCCGCCGGCGACTTGATTTCCGGGTGCTTGGTCGAAACCAGTTCCACTTCCCCCGGCGCCTGGCTGAACTGGACGACCGATTCGACAAACTTGCCCTTGGCCTGCAGGTCGATCGAGTGATCATAGAAGCCGACGACACCCTGCACGTCGCCCGCCAGCAGTTCATTCTCTGCATCGACACCCGCCGGTTCGTTCAGCAATTCAACATCGAGCCCCTCATCCTTGAAATAGCCGAGCGACTCCGTAAGTTTCGCGGGCAAATAGATTTGCATCTCATAGCCACCCACCATGATCGAAACCTTGGTATCCGCCTGCGCGGCGGAGGGCATGGCGAAACTAGCCGTCGCCAGAACGGCGGCGAGGGCGGCGGAATGAAATAGAGTGCGAGCGAGCATTGTGTTCTCCCATTGCTTTTCCAATGCCTACCCGTCTTGTACCGCTCATCGAGCAATGCAGGATGGCACGTCTTGCGGTTCTTACGACGGCAACCTTTCAGTTGGCTTTCAATTCCTCAGCACTTCACCGAGCCACCCCAAGGTATCGAACCCGACCAATCCGCCCCGGCAAGTACCTTGCCTTACCCTTTACCATTAAGGACCGTCGGTCCCCTGTTAACGCACGAAATGGGCATACAAATTCCTTGCTCGCTCCCTGGCCGTGCATTTGCATCATCATAAATTGAGCCGCCGCGCGAATGCCCACCGCAGTCCGACGGCCGCATAGCTCGCCAGGCGCTGGGCTGCGCGACACTTGGCTTATTTTTTCCTCGGTTTTTCGTCTTTTGCGGTGTTGGCTTCTGACTCCTCGCGCAGCGCGCGCAGCCGAAGGATTTTTTCATGAAATTGCTGGCGCTGTGTCGCGACTATTGCTCTTGCATCAAGAGGCGTAAGCGAGCCATCGTGCACTTCTATGGGCGTGATGGATGTGGCCATTGGACCCTCCCAGTCTGACAACGATGACGACTATGCCCATCCCAGGATCATGAGTGCCGGCAGCACGATTAGGAAACCGACGGTAAGCCCGCCACCCACAATACGAAGAGCCATCTCAAGATAGTCTGATAAGTCTAAGGTGGGTCGCCGCGCTTTATGTTGCGTCATGGTCAGACCCTCTGCTTTCTATCGCACCTGGACTTTGGATGATTCGGTCAAAATAACGAGGGCGATCGCTTCCTTTTTCAGATCGGGCACAACACTAAGCCGAGCGGGCGTCTTATGCCCCACCTACAATGCGCAACGATCAGCCTGGTTCCCACAATTTTTGGCGGCCGTGCAGATTTTTCGGTGGATAAGCTCCGCCCTTCCAGCCATTTTAACGCCGAATGCCTCGACCTTCACGGTTATTGGCCCCTCGACGATCTTCTTCGTGGGAGCACCAGGCCTTTTGTGCGAGATTCCGAATGTCCACACCCTCGAGCGTCGGCGTGGTGATCATAACCTTCACCGCGCGATTCCACGGCTTGTCGTTCACTTCGATGATTTGTTTGAATGTCGGCATCAGACCATCAAAAGAAGCCCGCCGCCGGGAAAGCCGGGACGGGCTAGTGGTGTGGTCCCGCCGGGGCTGGGGAACATGCGCAGGACGGGACCAAACCTAACGCTTGGTCAGGCGAAAGGTTCCCTTATTCCAAAAGTCCCAAGAGAGCGGCCGAGCGAATGAATAAATGATGGTCCTCCGTTTAATTCTGTGGAACCAGTCCTTTGCCGCTTCCCCGATAGGGGGAAATGATGGCCGAATGCGTCGATGCAATTCCTTAGACGGAGGCTCGGCCTTTCCGCCCTACGGGTACAATGACAAGAAGTGATTTTGGTCGAATGTGATATTTCAACGGAGAGTGAAGTTTAACGACCTCTCCGTCGGCAGCAACGCTCAATCGCTTGTGCCTGGTGGACACGACAAGGGCCTCCGCCTCGAACCTGATCACGTCGGTTGGCTTCTCACCGGTGAACACAAGGGCGAACGCGGTCGCGATCAGCCGCCAACGGCTTGAGGCTGCCGGCATCATCACCCACAAGTGGCCCTGATCCAAGGCTGTGCGCTTTCCCAATCGGGTCAGGGTCATGTCATACTTGTTGTTCCCGACGAAGAGCAAAGCCGTCCGGCATTCGACGCGCGGTTGGGTTTTCGGACGTAGTTCCAGTTTCAGAACCCGAAATCGCGCAACCATGGCAATTGACGCCCGAATGAGGGCAATCCATTTTCCATATCCGGCTCTTTGCAGGCCTTCCCGCAGGCGAACGACTGCGGGATAGAGTCCGACGTTGGAATTGTTCAGGAATATCTTGTCGTTTACTTCACCGACGTCGACCAGGGTAGCCCTGCCGGTGACGATGGTTTCGACGGCAGCGTCGAGTTCAAGCGGAATTTTCAAATCGCGGGCAAAGTGATTGAGGGTACCGAGCGGAAGAATACCGAGCTTCGTGCGGCTCCCTACCAGTGCGCTTGCGACCGCATTTACGGTCCCATCTCCACCGCCGCTGACAACGATATCATAATCGCCCTCGGCGGCGCGCTTCGCAACCTGCGCAATCCGCATTGCCTCGCCGATGTGGAGGAACTCCGGCGTTAATCCGTGACGGGCGAATGAACTGCTGACACGAGCCGGCAAGCCGGCTTCTGCTTTGCCGGCCCGCTCATTGAGTATGCAGCAAATGCGAATTTGCGACGAAGCAAGCGGTCTAGAATTTTTGCTCATGACGTCTTGGCTGGGGGATCGGTCGGCAGGTGGTGGCGAATGAGCTGGTATTCATGCCAGATCAAATATATCACGAAGAAGTCAAAGACAGTGAGCAGCACCAGCCCGATCGAGTGAGTGTAGGTATACCTATATAGCTGATAGGCGATAAAGAGACCCAGCGCTACGAGGGAGGCGGGATAGGCCCAGGCCTTGCTCCTCAGAAGGCCGGCCACCAAGAACAATTTCACAATCCCATGGCTCACCAGGTAGAAGATATAGAAGTTTTTCGTGCTTACAGAAAAATTCTGCGCCATATTGAGGAGAAGCGTCGCCACGATATCATTCGGATCTTCGTTGAACTCATCCTGCGTGAGCCAGGTGATCCAACCGACAATTGTCTCGGTGCTAATGAGGGCAAGCGCAACTCCAGCGAGGCATTCCAGGACCGCATGGGCACCCTTCAGAAGTATACTGACTTCGAAAATCTGGTGGATGCGATGTTCCGTAAAAGCCGCCATGAAAACCTTTTGCCAGGATCAGCCACTGGCAGCGACAGATTTATCGACCGCCATCATTCACATAGCAAATGAACTTATGCGATCGAGCAAGGAAACACCTGGAGAGCTCAGCGCTGCTCAAGTGCTGGCGGTCGTCCTTCCCAAGGCTATTTGACCTCATTTTGACGCTCATGAGCCCGGGACGTCTGCCTCTGGCATTCGGTCTCGTCATCGCAGCCGCATGCTGGCTCGCCTTCTTTGGCGTCGTTGAAGACTATATTGAGGGCGATCCTCTCATCCAAGCTGATCTCCGCGTTATCTCCTTTCTGCAGACCCTCCGGGAACCTGGCGTCAATCAAGTAATGCTATTTCTCACCTACCTCGGCAATTGGCAGGTAATCACAGCAGGGGCCGTTGTGTTTGCATTCTTGATGTATTTGTCCCGCCGGTGGTGGTGGCTGACCGCTTTCGCCGCCTCGATACTCGGCGAACAACTACTCTCCCAAGTCACCAAGTTTACACTTCACCGGGGGAAGGCCCAACCCCGATAATGCGTTGCTTCCTGCGGCCGGCAGCAGCTTTCCCAGCGGTCACGCTCTCATTGCCTTTGCCTTTTACGGCTTCATCGCATGTTATGCGGTGGCTCAGACGAGGAGCTGGTGGGCAAGGACGCTCATTATTGCCGGCATTATCCCATTGATTCTAGGGATTGGCTTCTCGCGGATTTATCTTGGGGTTCATTGGCCAACTGATGTCATCGCGAGCTTTGCCCTCGGGCCCGCCTGGGTGGCGACCGTCTTAACTTCTTCAATCTCGCCTGGCCTCTAACCTCACAGGAAAATAGCCGGCCCTTATCATCCTGGATCGTTGCAGCCGGCGTAGCGGTGTGGATAGCGTTTGTGGCGGCCTTCTTTTTGACCCATCCGCTGATTGAACGAGTAGCTCCGCTTGGGCTCGGCGCCGTGTACGTTGGAGACTGGCGGAGCGGGCGTGAATACAATGTATGGGCGCCTTCCGGACGGGTCATCATGCCGGACGAGTTCGCTTCTCGGAGGCCTGAGTCATCTCGTTAGACGAAAGGCCTATTCCTTCAGATCAGCAGGCCGGGGAAATGCGAACCGCACGCCATTACATGAGTGATGGCGGCCCCATCGTATTCGTCGCCCGAGCGGTATAGGAAGCCGGGTTGGTTTCGATAGACTAGATTTCAGACTGAGACACTACCGTAAATTCGGTAGTGTCTCAGTTTGCGGTTGCCGCTCATGACCGCTTCCCTTTCATGGGCAGCACCTTCGCACCGGTAAGCAGTTCACTAAATGCGGCCCACGCCTCCATCAGCTTGCGGCGCTTTTGGAACTGGTCGCCGCGCCGTTAGGCGGCCTCCGCCTTGTCGCTGATATGGTGGGCCAGGCGTGTCGGGGAACGAAGTTTGAGCCGGCCTCAAGTGTCTGGGCAGCTTTCGGTGTGAAAGCCGACCCTATTTGTTGCGGCGTTCGTGCAGGCGGGCCCGGATAAGTTTCAGATAGCCTTTGTCGCGCGCATCGCTGCGCTGTGACAAGGAGCCGGCATGGACCCGCCGATGCATCATCACGGCGTCGAGCATTCGCAGGCGGAGGTCGCCATCGCGTATTCGCGCCAGCCATTCGATCGCCGCACCGATCCGGAAACGCTCGTCAAGAAGGCCGACACGATCAACGGCCGTCTGTTTCACAAGCAATGTGCCGAGCATCCATCCCGGTTGCGGCTCGCCCGGTATGTGCCAGTGCCGGCGTTCATCCGCCGTGGCGCTCGGACAGACGAAGCTGCGCATATGCCCGAAGACCGCATCTAACTCGGGTTCTGCAGCGAATGCCGCTTCCTGCCGCGCGAGCTTGTCCGGGGGCCAGAGATCGTCGGCATCGATGAAGGCGAGGTGAGTGCCCGCCGCTTCGCGAATGCCGCGGTTTGTGGCCGCCGGGGGGCCCAGATTGGCCTGGCCGAGGACCCTGATGCACGGCGAGAGGCGGGCCGCCCGACTTCCCGTATCGTCGGTCGAGCCGTCATCGACCAAGAGGATCTCTTCGGGAGGACGTTTCTGTCCGAGCACGCTTGCAATCGTCTGTTCAATGGTGCGCGCGGCGTTGAAGGCAGGGATGATGACCGAGATGCGCACGGCGTCATTCCCTCTCGATGCTGTCGCCGAACACCAGATCCTTGGCAGGCGCAAGTCCGAGACGCCGGCGCCGGCGGATGGATTTGAGCACGGCAAGGCGGAGATCGCTTTGCTTGCGCGGTGTTGTCGCATGCATCATCGATGCCGGATGCTGGCGATAATACAGAACGACTTCGCATACAGCGAGGAAGGTGATTCCGAAGTCGCGCATGCGCATATAGAACTCGATATCCTCGCCATAATGCAGTTCCGCATCGAGAAGACCGATCCGGTCGAAGACGGCACGGCGGCAGAGCAGCGCGCCTAAGGTCT
>VAZZ01000119.1:0-9035 GCA_005884715.1 Alphaproteobacteria bacterium
CAAAAGAGAAGCCATCGTCCGCCCGAAAGGAAGGCGCCGAAAAACCCGTTCGCGCGCATTGATGTATCTCGGCTTAAGCAGGATCGCCCAAAGGCGATCGCCATATTGAAGCGCCACGTTTGCTAACACGATCAAGCGCTCACATCACTTGCCCCTCATTCCCGCAAGAGGGAGGGGTAAACCGGTCAGTTACACACAGGCTGGTTCAGCAGTTCAAGTGATGTCAGCTTTCCGCTCAGAACATATTCGCCATAGTCGATGGTCAGGGTTCCGGCGACGCCGTTCTCATAGATCGGAAAGCTCATCTGATAGCTCGGCAATTCCTCGCTGGTCTTCTGATCCTTGTCATACTCATAGAAGGTGACGGAGATCGGCCAGAACGGCATGTCTTTCAGGGCCTTGTCGGCATTGGCATCGGAACCGGCTTCCTTGCGTTTGCCGATGAAGGAGATCACCTTGTAGACCTTCGATCCCGAGGCGCCGTCAAATAGGATGCTGACATCGCGGGTTTCGCCGCGCTCGGCTGCCTGCATGATGCGAATCTGATGTGCCATCGGGAAGAGGACGCCGGATGGCAGTTCGAATTCCTCGGGCTTCGGCTCGGCGATCACACCGTGGCCGCCCTTGCTCGGGTCGGCCTGCATGTCGGCCTTGAGCTTGGTCTCGCTGTCGAGGCGATTGTTGATGAACTGCTTGTCGTTGAGCTGGAGCGAGCGGCCATCACCCGATTCCCATGAGGCGACCTGGTTGTCGAAAAGCTGGGTTTCCCCCTCATTCGGGCGCAGTTCCATGACACGACGGAAACTGGTGGACCAGCCGTCGCAAGTAGAGCCTGTCAGCTCCATGACCATGCGTCCATCGGCGCCGGAAACATTCGACCCTTCCGAAGAACGCTCGAGCTTCAGATCATAGACAGCGCGATGGGCGCGGATATTAACCCCGGCCCAGGCATTGCTGCCTAATGCCGCAAGGGCGGCAAAGCCCAACAGAAGGCTTGCACCGCGTCTGATCTGATGTTTTCTAGTCCTTGTCATCTTGTTCCTCTTCAACCCGCCCTCTTAAGCCAAACGGTAGTTCTCAACAATGGCTCCTGCCTTACCGCGCCTTCTGGTGACCAGACGCTTGCCGCAAGAAGTGGAAACCCGCCTCGCCAAGTCCTACTGGACGCAATTAAATGCCGACGACCATCCGATGAGCGAGGCCGAACTCCTCCAAGGGGCCGGCGACAAGGACGCACTCTTGATCACTCCCATGGACAAGTCCTTCGCCACCGGCATCATCGCCAGACTGCCGTCTTCGATAAAAATCATCGCGACTTTTTCGGTGGGCTATGAGCATGTCGATATTGCGGCAGCGCGGCAGAAGAACATTACCGTCACCAATACGCCCAACGTCCTTACCAATGCCACCGCCGATATAGCCCTCCTCCTGATCCTGGGGGCAGCCCGGGGCGCCTATTGGGGCGAGCGGATGGTGCGCGAGGACCGCTGGAATTCGTGGTCGCCGACGGAGCCACTGGGATTAGACGTAACAGGCAGGCGGCTCGGCATCCTCGGTATGGGCCGCATCGGACAGGCAGTCGCCAAACGAGCCCGGGCCTTCGACATGGAGCTTCACTATCACAACCGGCGTCCGGTCGCGGCTGAGCTTGCTCATGGTGCGCGCTATCACGCCGATCTCGACAAGATGCTGCCCTATTGCGATTTCCTGTCGATCAACTGCGCATCGACGCCGGAAACGCGCGGGCTGGTGAATGGGACGCTGATCGACAAACTGCCGAAGGGCGCCATCATCGTCAATACATCGCGCGGCGATATCGTCGATGACGATGCCCTGGTCTCGGCGCTTAAATCCGGCAGGGTTGCCGCCGCGGGACTTGACGTATTCCGCAACGAACCGAAGATCGATCCACGTTACAGGGCGCTCGACAATGTGTTCCTCTTGCCGCATCTCGGCAGCGCCACGCGCGATACGCGCATCGCCATGGGCATGCGGGCGGCCGACAATCTCGATGCCTTCTTCGCCGGCCGAAAGCCAGCCGACACCTTGACCTGATGACAATGGGAGACTTTCACAGATGAGCCAGATCGACAAGAAACTCGCCGAACTCGGCATCACATTGCCGACGCCAGCCAAGCCGGTCGCCAATTATGTCGGCTGGGTAAGGACCGGCAATCTCGTCTACACGGCCGGACAGGTGACGCTGAAGGACGGCAAGATCGAATACCAGGGCAAGCTCGGTAAGGATTTCACCGTCGAGGACGGCGCCAAGGCGGCCAGGCTCTGCGCCATCAACGTCGTGGCGCAGCTCAAGGATGCCTGCGGCGGCAATCTCGACCGCGTCAAGCGCATCGTCAAGCTGGTCGGCTTCGTCAATGGCGTCCCGGATTTCGCCGATCATCCGAAAGTGGTCAATGGCGCGTCGGATCTGATGGTCGAGATCTTCGGCGACAAGGGCAAGCATGCGCGCTCGGCGGTAGGCTCGGGATCGCTGCCGCTCAATGTCGCCGTCGAAGTCGAGGCCATTGCCGAAATCGAATAAGGTATGCGCCGCTCATCCGCCATGCTCGATCTGGACTGGCTCATCGCCAGGCCGATCGCCCATCGCGGGCTCCATGATGCGAAGAAGCACATCATCGAGAACACCAAAAGCGCCTTCGCGGCTGCCATCGACGGTCATTATGCGATCGAATGCGATCTGCAGATCAGCCGCGACGGCGAAGCGCTTGTCTTCCACGATGAGACGCTCGACCGCCTGATGGTGGGAAATGGCCTGGTTTGCAACCATGCCATGACCGAACTCGCCAGCATGAAGTTCCAATCGGGGGCCGATCATATCCAGAGCCTGAGTGAGCTCCTGGCGCAAGTGCGCGGCCGTGTACCCCTGGTGATCGAGATCAAGAGCATCTGGGACGGAAACGACGCCCTGGCGCGCCGCGCAGTCGAGGTCATCAAGCATTATGACGGCGCTTTTGCCTTGATGTCATTCGATCCCAAGGTGATGGCGAAAGTGCGCGCATTGGCGCCTGATATCGTGCGGGGCATCGTGGCGGACAAGGTCGCGCATCCCGATTATGATATCCTGCCGGTCAGAGAACGGGTCGGGCTTCGGGAGTTCGAACATATCGAAGACACACAGCCAGATTTCATCTCCTATCATTGGAGGGACTTGCCCTATCCCCCGGTCACGCAATTTCGCCAGAGCGGGCGGCCGGTGATCTCATGGACTATCCGCAGCCCCGAGGAAGCCGCTTTGGCACGCCATTATTCCGACCAGATCACCTTTGAAGGTTTCCTTGCCTGAGATGGGCCTGAAGATCGAGATCATCTCCAGCATGGGACAGGTTCGGGCGGCGGACTGGGACAGTTGTGCCAATCCTTCAGGAAGTCCGTTCAACCCATTCATATCTCATGCGTTTCTATATTCGTTGGAAAAATCGGATTCGGCCGTCCGCAAGACCGGATGGCTCGGTCAGCATCTGCTGCTGAAGGATGATGCACAAAGGGTCCAGGGTGCTGTGCCCGCCTATCTCAAATCACACAGCATGGGGGAATATGTCTTCGATCATGCCTGGGCCGATGCCTTCCACCGCGCCGGGGGACGCTATTATCCGAAACTGCAAGTGGCGGTGCCGTTCACGCCGGTGACCGGGCCACGCCTCCTGGCGCCCACGCAAGAGCAGCGATCCCTGCTCCTCGGCGGGCTTCGGCAACTCGCCCACGAACGCGATGCGAGCTCGGTCCATATCACCTTCATGCCGGAGGAGGACTGGCGGGAACTCGGGCGGCCTCCCTGGCTCAAGCGCACCGACACCCAGTTCCACTGGTTCAACAAGGACTATGCGACATTCGATGCGTTCCTGGCCGACCTGTCATCGCGCAAGCGCAAGAATATCCGCAAGGAACGCGAGACGGTGCATGCCGCGGGCATCTCCTGCGAATGGCTGACCGGGAGCGAAATCACCGAGGCGCATTGGGATGCCTTCTTTGCCTTTTATATGGACACGGGCTCGCGCAAATGGGGAAGCCCCTATCTGACGCGGCGCTTCTTCAGCCATATCGGCGACAGCATGGCCGATCATATTCTCCTGGTCTTCGCCAGGCGGGCAGGCAGGATCATTGCCGGTGCCCTCAATTTCATCGGTTCCGATGCGCTTTACGGCCGGAACTGGGGGGCGCTCGAGCACCATCAGAACCTGCATTTCGAAGCCTGCTATTACCAGGCCATCGATTTCGCCATCGCCCGCAAGCTTAAGCGGGTGGAGGCCGGCGCCCAGGGCCCCCACAAGCTTGCCCGCGGCTATGTGCCGAAGAGCACCTACAGCCTGCATTATCTTGCCCATCCCGGACTGTCGCGGGCAATCGCGGACTATCTCGATCAGGAGCGCCTTGCGGTCGAGGAAGATCAGAGCGCCCTTGCCGAGCACGCGCCGTTCAGGAATGCTGTGGAAGACGAGTTTTAGATATCCAGGGAGCGATCCGATGCCCGCTTATGATCCCAACAATATCCTCGCCAAGATCCTGCGCGGTGAAATTCCGTCCATCAAGGTCTATGAGGATTCAGACACGCTCGCCATCATGGACATCATGCCGCAAGCCGACGGGCATGTGCTGGTCATACCGCGCGCACCCTCGCGCAATCTCCTCGATGCCGATCCCGCCACCTTCAAGCCGCTCTATGAAACCGTCCAGATCATCGCGCGCGCCGTCCAGCAGGCCTTCGGCTCGGACGGCGTTCTTGTCCAGCAGTTCAACGAGGCGGCGGCCGGACAGTCGATCTATCATCTCCATGTCCATGTCCTGCCACGCAATGTGGGTGAGCCTCTGCGCCCCCATTCCGGCAAGATGGCCGACCAGGCACTGCTCGCCAAACATGCCGAAATGATCAGGCAGGCGCTCAATTCGCCGCAAACCTGAACCGGAATGAGTGGTCCTTCCGACCGCGATCTCGGCATGGTTCGCAAGATCACGCGCCGGGACCTTCTGGACGGCGCTCTTCTCACTGCCGGCGCGCTGTCGGCTGCGGCCCTCGGCGCAAGAGCGCAGACGGAAGCTGCCTATTATCCCCCCGCGCTCACAGGCCTGCGCGGACAGACAGACGAATCCTTTGCCGTCATGCATGCGCTGCGCGACGGAAATCTCTGGGACAGAGCGGGATCGCCGCAGACAACCGGTGAGACCTACGATCTGGTCGTGGTCGGCGGCGGCATCAGCGGTCTCGCCGCAGCTTTCCTCTATCGCCAGCAAGCGGGCACGAAGGCCAGGGTCCTCATCCTCGAAAACAACGACGATTTCGGCGGCCATGCGCGGCGCAACGAGTTCACTGCCCGCAATGGCCGCAAGATCCTCGGATATGGCGGATCGCAATCCCTGCAGACACCCAGCTATTTTTCACCCGCCGTGAAGCAGCTTCTGCGCGATATCGCCATCGATACCGACAAGTTCAAAAGCTATTACGATCAGGATTGGGCCAATAGACACAAGCTTCGCCCCGCGGTGCTCTTCACCAGGGAGGCGTTCGGGATCGACCGTTTGGTCAGGCTCACCGAGATAGCAGCCGAGTGGGTGCCGAAGACACCGTTCAATGACCGGGCAAAGCGCGATCTCATTGAACTGATAGATCAGCCGCGCGACTATTTGCCTGGCAAGTCACGAGCCGAGAAATTCGACATCCTGTCACGCACTACCTACGCCCAATTCCTCACCGATATCTGCTCCTATGATCCGCAGCTCGTCACCTATTTCCAGAATTCGACGGAAGGCTATTTCGGCATCGGCATCGATGCCATCACGGCGCTCGATGCGTGGGGCGATTGGGAGCCGGGCTTCGACGGCATGGATCTAGGCAATGAGCCTTATCGGACCATGAGCGCCAGCGCGCGGCGCTACCTTACCGATCCCGACCCCTATATCTTCCATTTCCCGGACGGCAATGCCGGCGTTGCTCGTTCGCTGGTCCGGGCGATGATTCCGGCCGCCTTGCCGGGTCACGGCATGGCAAGCCAGGTAACGACCGCGGCCGACTATGGCAAACTCGATGTCGAGGGAGGTCCGGTCAGGTTGCGCCTTAATGCATCGGTGGTGAAGGTGACGCATGACGGCGCCCCCGGCAGCGCCAAATCAGTGACGGTCACCTATATGGAGAATGGCACGCTCAAGACTGTTGCGGCTGGACATGTCGTGCTGGCCTGCTGGCATCGCGTCATTCCTTACCTCACCAAAGAACTGGCGCTCGACCAGATCGAGGCGCTCAACGATCAGCAGAAGGTGCCGCTGATTCTTGCCAATGTCCTGATCCGCAATTGGGAGGCCCTCGCGAAGCTCGGCATTCGCGGCTTCAAATCCCCTTCTTCCTTCTGGCACGGCGCAGCACTCGATTTTCCCGTCAGCATCGGGCGATACAAATTCCCTGCAACGCCCCGCGATCCCGCCCTTTTGTCGCTCGTCAAGGTTCCGCTGGGGGCCAAAGGGTCTTCTCCCCGCGAGCAGAGCCGTGCCGGCCGGCGGGCACTCATCGGGCTCAGTTTCGAAAATATGGAACGCGAAATCCGGGACATGCTCGGCCGCGCACTCTCGGAAGGCGGTTTCGATCCGGCGCACGACATCGAGGCGATCACCATCAATCGCTGGGCGCATGGTTACGCGCGCGAATATATGCGGCCATGGGATGCCTTCTGGCCGGACGGCAAGCTTCCCATCGAAACCGCACGCAAACCGTGGGGCCGGATCGCCGTCGCCAATGCGGATTCGGGCGCCTATGCCTATGCGAATTGCGCCATCGACCAGGCGGCGCGCGCGGTGCGCGATCTCCTCGGACATTCCCCTCATCTGCCGGCCTACGCCGATTTTCCCGGGCCGCCGCGCGGCATGGTCGGGTTGAAATAAAAAAATCTCCCCCCATTCTCCCGCGGCATTGATTTTAATGCAAAAGTGCATTATTTTTAGTGTTTATGAGGAGAACCGTCCAATGACCAAGCTTACGGTCACGGCACGAGGCCAAGTCACATTTCGCAAGAACGTGCTGCAGCATCTTGGTATAAAGCCGGGCGAGAAGATCGAACTGGATTTATTGCCAGAGGGCCGGGCCATGCTGAAATCGGCGCAGCCATCGGGAACCATTGACGATTTTATCGGCTTGCTGGCGGGCAAAACAAAGAAACCCCTCACAATTGAGGAAATGAACGAAATTGCCACTGCTGGCTGGGCACGCAAGAAGTGAAAGTATCAGTCGATACAAACGTGCTCGTCCGTGCCGTCCTTCAGGATGATGTCAGACAGGCACGCAAAGCAAGTAAGCTGCTGAAAGAGGCTTCTTTGATTGCGGTATCGCTGGTTTGCCTATGTGAACTGGCATGGGTGCTGCGACGAGGTGCGAAGCGGTCCAAGGATGACGTTTCTATTGCTATCCGCTCGCTGATGGCTACTCGCAATGTCGTAATGAATCGTCCAGCCGCCGAAGCCGGATTAGCACTGCTCGACGCCGGCGGCGACTTCGCTAATGGCGTTATGGCCTATGAGGGCACTTGGTTGGGGGGCGAGGCGTTTGTTTCGTTCGACAAACAGGCTGTCGACCTGCTATCGGGGTAAGGTCAGACGGCCCGTCTCCTGACTTAGCGCGCTTCCCGGCGAGATGGAATCACCTCGCCGAAAAGGATTCGTGCCATATGTTGGAGCAAATCCTTTTCGCCAAAGTCTTCAACTTTGGCGGGATCTGCTCTAATTCAGCTTCTCTTTCTTCTTCGGCGTCCTGCGCGGTTTTGTGGAACTCGCCTTGCGCGGCAAGGCCTTGCGGTCGGGCGGCTTCGGCAGCGCCTTCTCCTCTTCGCGGCCGAGATAGTCGAAGTGTAATTCGCCTTCGCCTTCCTCGGTCTTGCGATAGAGCACACGCACCGTGCCACCCTTGGTGAGCTTGCCGAACAGGACCTCATCGGCGAGCGGCTTCTTCACATATTCCTGGATGATGCGGGCAAGCGGGCGCGCGCCCATCTGCAGGTCATAGCCCTTTTCCGCCAGCCAGTTCGCCGCTTCCTCCGAAAGTTCGATATTGATCTGCCGCTCGGAAAGCTGCGCTTCCAACTGGAGGACGAATTTCTCGACCACCTTGCGCACGATTTCGGGTGGCAGATGAGAGAAGGGAATAATTGCATCAAGGCGATTGCGGAATTCCGGCGAGAACATCCGGGTGATGGCTTCCTGATCATCGCCCTCGCGCGTGGTGCGGGTGAAGCCGAAAGCGGCCCTTGCCAGATCCTGTGCCCCGGCATTGGTCGTCATGATCAGGATGGTGTTGCGGAACTCGACCGTCTTGCCATTGTGGTCGGTGAGCTTGCCGTGATCCATCACCTGCAGGAGGATGTTGAAGAGGTCGGGATGCGCCTTCTCGATCTCGTCCAGCAAGAGCACGCAATAGGGATTCTGGTCGACGCCGTCGGTCAGGAGACCGCCCTGGTCGAAGCCGACATAGCCCGGAGGCGCGCCGATGAGCCGCGATACCGAATGGCGCTCCATATATTCCGACATGTCGAAGCGCAGCAGCTTCACTCCCAGCACTTCCGCCAGGCACTTGGCGACTTCGGTCTTGCCGACGCCGGTAGGCCCTGAGAACAGGTAGCAGCCGATCGGCTTTTCCGGCTCGCGCAGGCCGGCGCGGGCCAGTTTGATGGCGCTTGCCAGCGAACCAATGGCTTTGTCCTGGCCGAAGACCATGCGCTTCAGCTCATTGTCGAGCTCACGCAGCACCGTCGCATCGTCCTTCGACACGGTCTTGGCCGGAATGCGTGCCATGGTGGCGACGGTTTCCTCGATCTCGGGCACCCCGATCACCGATTTGCGCTTGTTCTCGGGCAGCAGCATCAAGGATGCGCCGGTCTCGTCAATGACGTCGATCGCCTTGTCGGGAAGCTTGCGGTCGCTCATATAGCGTGCCGAGAGCTGCACCGCCGTTTCGATGGCATCGTCGGTATAGCGGACCTTGTGGAATTCCTCGTAATAGGGCTTCAGGCCTTTCAGGATCTTGATCGCATCGTCGATCGTAG
>VAZZ01000119.1:9065-14843 GCA_005884715.1 Alphaproteobacteria bacterium
GCCGATGCAGCGCAGATTGCCGCCGGCGAGCGCCGGCTTCAGCAGGTTGGACGCATCCATGGCGCCGCCCGAGGTGGCGCCGGCTCCGATCACCGTGTGGATCTCGTCGATGAACATGATGGCGCCGGGCTGGCGCTCGATTTCCTTGATCACCGCCTTGAGGCGCTCTTCGAAATCACCGCGATAGCGCGTGCCGGCGAGGAGTGCGCCCATGTCGAGCTGATAGATGGTGCAGTCCTTCAGCACATCGGGAACTTCGCCATTGATGATGCGCCGCGCCAGGCCCTCGGCGATCGCCGTCTTGCCCACACCCGGATCGCCGACAAAGAGCGGGTTGTTCTTCTGCCGGCGGCACAGGATCTGGATAGTGCGGTTGACTTCCAGCTCGCGTCCGATCAGCGGATCGGTATGGCCTTGGGCGGCTTTCTTGTTGAGATCGACGCAATAGGCTTCCAGCGCATCGGCTTCGTTCTTCTTCTTGCCGGGCTCGCCCGTGTCGCCATCGCCATTCTGCTGGTCCTGTTCGACACCGCGGGCGGGACGCGAGTCGGAAAGGCCGGCGCGCTTGGCGATGCCGTGCGAGATGTAGTTGACCGCGTCATAGCGCGTCATATCCTGCTCCTGCAGGAAATAGGCGGCATGACTTTCACGTTCGGCGAAGATGGCGACCAGCACATTGGCCCCGGTCACCTCATCGCGACCGGACGACTGCACATGGATCACCGCGCGCTGGATCACGCGCTGGAATCCCGCCGTCGGCTTAGATTCCTTCACATTGTCGACGATGAGATTGGCCAGCTCGTTGTCGATGTAGCTCTCGAGGTTGCGACGCAGAATGTTGATGTCGACGCTGCAGGCGCGCATGACGGCCGCGGCATCCTTGTCATCGGTCAGGGCGAGAAGCAGATGCTCCAGCGTCGCATATTCATGGCTGCGCTCATTGGCGATCGCCAGGGCGCGATGGAGAGCCTTCTCTAGACTGCGGGAGAATGTGGGCACCCTTTGGGCTCCTATTCCTTTTCCATTGTGCATTGTAGCGGATGTTGGTGCTTGCGTGCAAAGTCCATGACCTGCGTCACTTTCGTTTCCGCTATTTCGAACGTATAGACCCCGCAGATGCCGACCCCCTTCTGATGGACATGCAGCATGATGCGGGTCGCCTCGTCCCTGCCCTTATTGAAGAATCGTTCCAGCACGACGATGACGAACTCCATGGGCGTGTAGTCGTCATTGAGGAGAAGGACCTTGTACAGCGACGGCTTCTTGGTCTTCGGCGCCGTCCGGGTGATGACACCCGTCTGTCCATTGTCGTGTTTCGAGTCTCGCTGGCTCATGAAGTCGATTATATATGCGCTCAGGGCCCAAATGGGAGAGGTTAAAGGCGGCGATTTTGCGTCACGCCTGTATTTCTGGCGCATGGCTCTCTCCGGCCAAGCCAAAAAGCATCAATTTGCTGCTTTTTTCGGCAGCAGATCGCGCAAAAAAAGAAAACCCGGAGACGAGCGTCCCCGGGTCAAAAAGCCCAGAAATGAAAATCCAGACTTACTTTGTCACTTTCGGCGTCAGGCTCGCGAGCTTGGCCTCGAAGGGCTTGTAGGCTTCCTTCGCGGTGGCGAGATAGAGCTCGCCAAGCTTGTTGACCTCGCCGAGGAACGCCTCATAGGCTTCCTTGGCATAACCCTGCTGGACTTCGAGAGCCTTGTCGAAGGATTTGGCCGACGAAGCCTTCTCGAAGGCTTCGGTGCCGCGCTCAAACGACTTGCGCGAGAAATCGACGGCCTCGGCCGTGATCGTCTGGAAGCCCTTGCTCAAGGCCGTGGCGGAGGCGACATAGGCATCGACGCTGTCTTTACCGATGGCTTGGATATCTTCGAACGACTTGATCATTGAGGAAATCTCCTGGGAATGGATGGGGTTGAGTACTCAACTCTGATACGGAGAATATATGCAGTGCACAATGGAAGTCAAGATTTATTTTGCAGTGCACAATTTTACCCTGCCCGCGAAATTTTGCAGTTTTACAAATTAGTAGCCCAAATGAGCGAAATTGCCTTTGCGGGTATCCTAGGAAGCGGACAGGATTAAAAAGCTGAGCCAGGACCCGTTTGAAAATTTTAAGTCGCCCGGCAATAAAAGAATGAGTAAAGGAAGCGGATTCGCTCCGCATCAGGGGATTTGATGATGTCGCTCAAGGTCGTTTGCCGTTTGATGCTCGGTCTGGCGCTGCTTCTTGTCGTCAGTGCGGGGGTGAACGAAACGGCCTCGGCCAAGCCCAAGTTCTCGGCGCTTGCGGTCGATGCCCGGACTGGCGATGTCCTGTTCGCAAGCGATGCCGACGGCCTGCGTCACCCCGCGTCACTCACCAAGGTCATGACGCTTTACATCCTGTTTCAGGAGCTTGAGGCGGGCCATCTGACACTCGACAGCGAGCTTTCGATTTCGCGCAATGCCTCCGGCCGGCCGCCGACCAAGCTCGGTCTCAAGCCCGCCCAGACGATCAGGATCGAAGATGCGATCAAGGCGGTGATCACGCTTTCGGCGAATGATGTCGCCGTCGCCATCGGCGAGAATATCGCAGGCAGCGAGACGGCCTTCGCCCAGCGGATGACCAAAACGGCGCGCTCGCTCGGCATGTCGCGCACCACTTTCCGCAATGCTTCGGGCCTGCCTGATCCCGGGCAGGTCACGACGGCGCGCGACATGGCCACCTTGAGCCTCAGGCTACAGCATGATTTCCCGCAATATTATCCCTATTTCCGGATCACGTCGTTCCAGTTCGGAAAGCGCACGATCCGCAGTCACAACCGCCTGCTCGGCCGGTTCGAGGGAACCGACGGCATTAAGACCGGCTATATCCGCGCTTCAGGCTTCAATCTCACGACGTCGGCGCGGCGCGGCGACAAGCGCATCATCGGCGTGGTCATGGGCGGGCGCACCGGCCCCGCGCGCGACAACTACATGATTGCCATGCTCGGCAAGGCCTTTCCGCAATGCGTCGGCGGCAGCAAGCTTGCCGCGGTCATCGAAGGAACCGTGGCGCGCCCGAGCGAGGCAGAAGTGCAAGTCGCGGCAGCCGATGAACTCGCCACCGATGCCATCACAAAACGGACCAAGAAACGGCGTACCGGCCGGGCTTCCGACCTGATGCCGGATGAACCCGAAGGCGATGCGGTCAGCTATGACAATGAGGAAATGGCGGAACGGGCCGGTTCGGCGTCCGAACTCCCCGGCACTACCATTGCGACCGTGACCGTCGATCAGGCCGATCTTGCCCGGGTTTCAGGCGAAGTCGCCGATCCCGATACAGCGCCGGCATCTCAGCAAGTCGCTTCCGCCGCACCGGCTGAGGCGGCCACGCCGACGGCATTGCCCTTCAAGGTCAAATCGCCTGGCGAAGCCCTCGCTGGCACGGTCGTCGTGGCGTCCGTCGAATCGACATGGAATATCCAGATCGGAGCCTTTCCCTCGAAGAAGGCAGCCCAGGATGCGCTCTATAAGGTGCGCAAGCTCAGTCCTAAGCTGTTCGCCGGCAAGCAGGCCTATACGGTCGAAGTGAAGAAGGGCGAGGAAACCATCTTCCGTGCCCGGATGTCGGGCTTCACCGCCAAGACCGCCAAGAGCGCTTGCCGGACCCTGTCGCGCAAGCGCGTCGATTGCGCGACACTCGAGCCGCAGGGATAAAGAATTCTAAAGCAACACGTCCTTGGCCTGGTTGATCTTGGCGGCGAGATAGTCGGAACCGCCGCGGTCCGGATGGAATTCCTTCATCAGCCGGCGATGTGCCGCCCGGACCTGATCGGCCGTGGCACCCTCCTTCAAACCCAGCACCGCCAGTGCTTCTGCCCGGCTCATTGCGGCTGACGGAGCCCCTGCCCCATTGCGGGGACCGGCGTTCCAGGCTTCGCGCCAGCCGGTCCTGCAGCGGTCGAGCCAGGCTTCGAGCAAGGACCGGCTCTGATCATTGATGGCCATGCATTGGCGATGGAATGCTTTGAGCTCCTCGTCGCCCAGCGCCGACAACAGCCGGCCCTTGAACGGCCCCGCCAGCACGGTTCCCTCCATGTGGCCTGAATCATGATCGAGCTCCATCGCCAGAAGGCTGGTGGCGACGCGCGAGCGCTGTCCGGGCGATCTCTGGCCCCAGGGAAAGCCGCCCGGAAACAGGCCCGATTTTCCAAGGAGGCCGAGCCCCAATATGAACAGGGGAATGGCGGCATTGAAGGCGCCGCGCAAAGTCAGGAAACCCGCAAGGGCAATGAGAGCGATGCCACCCGCCTTGCGCGCAACTCCCGCCACCTGCGTGGCCGGCGTCGCCACGAACTGACGCAACAGCCAATAGCCGCCAAAGGCTAGCGCCAGCGCGATGATGAGATTCAGCATGTCAGGGCTTTATCATCGCAACTGTTCGAGAAGAAGGCGAGCGCTGCCGCCCTTTTCGCGCGAATGATCGGCGAGTGCGGCACGTCCGCCCGCCGCATAGACGGCAACCGCCGCCAGGAGCTCGCGCAATTGTCGGGCCGATGAGGCATCGAGGCGGAAATAGGCGCCACGCGTCAGCCTGGCGATTTCCTGAAAAGCATGCCGTGTCACGCCATCATTGCCTTCCTGGAACATGAAGAGCGGCACATTGAGGAGCCCGATCTCGCCGGCGATCTGGCACAGGCGGTCGACATTCTCCTCCATCGCATCGCCGACATAGACGGCAGCACTGATCTTGTCCTGGCTCGCCTCGCGGCGAATATGGGAAAGGACCTTGCCGATTTGCGTATTGCCGCCGCGGCAATCGACACCGGTCATCATGCGGGCGAGTGCCGAGGGCTCGCTCACCCATTTCGAGGCCCGGCATTCATTGAAGCCGCGGAAATAGATGAGCTGCACATCGAGGCCGCCGATCTTCTCCGTCTCGATGAACATTTCGCTCTGGATCTGCAAAGCGCGATCCCAGGTCGGCTGACGGCTCATGGTCGCGTCCATGGCGAAGATCAGGCGGCCGCGCTCGCCGGCACGCCGCTCGGCCGGCGGCATGCGTTTCACCTGATCGAGGAAGGATGAAACATCCTCGGCGGCCGAAGCCTCAGGCTGCGTGATACCGGCCTTCACCGGCGCTTTGGACTTGCTCATCCGCCGCCTTCTAGCGCGCTAAAGCGACGTCACAGATAGGCAAGCCTAGCACAATTCAAAGCATTATTTTGAAGGACTCTCTTGAGGATCCCGCCACAAGCGGTGGCGAGGTTTCTTGTTCGAACCGGCGAAATACCTGTTCAGATCCCTTGGCCGGCATTTATGCCTTGGGTCGCACCGCCAGTGCCGCAGCCTCGCCTGAACGGATGGCACCCTCGAACCAGCCGGCGTCATTTTCAGCGAAATCCGAGGCGGCGAAGGCAATGCGCCCTTCCCTGCTCCAGATTTCGGGATCACCGATCCAGGGTGCATCTGCCGGCAGAGCGACCCAGGTACCGCGGGCATAAGGGTCGCCCAGCCAGTCATGCCAGTCCCAGGCAACGAGCTGCGCTTCGGGAAAGAACCGCGCCAGCGAAGCGGTGACGGAAAGCCGATCGGTCGGGTCAAGCGTTCCATCGGCGAGCGCAAAGCCGACGATCAGCGTCGCGCCATCGCTGGCCGTGCGCTCTGAGAAAAGCCAGCGCAGGCCACCGGGACCACCGCTTGCCAACATGCCAGGATCGACACCCTTGACCTTGAGCCAGAGTTTCAGCGAGCGGCCGCCGTGACCACGCACAATGGCCTCACGCTTTTTTGCCGAGAGTGCTGGCGTGAATT
>VAZZ01000117.1 GCA_005884715.1 Alphaproteobacteria bacterium
TCTTGAGCGGGATCTTCTTGCCGCCGCGCAGGCCTTCATCGGCCGTGATGATGAATTTGGACCTGGCGTCATTGATGCGCCCGGCTAGCGAATCGGGCGAGAAGCCGCCGAACACAACGGAATGCACCGCCCCGATCCGGGTGCAGGCCAGCATTGCATAGGCCGTTTCCGGGATCATCGGCATATAGATGGTGACCCGGTCGCCCTTCTTGACGCCATGCGCCTTCAGCACATTGGCGAAGCGGCAGACATGCTCGTAAAGTTCGCGATAGGTGATCTTCTTGTCATAATAGGGATCATCGCCTTCCCAGATGATCGCCGTCTGGTTGGCCCGCTTCTTGAGATGCCGGTCGATGCAATTGACCGACACATTGAGCTCGCCATCTTCGAACCATTTGATGAAGACTTTGTCATAGGCGAAGCTTGAATTCTTGATCTTCTTCGGCGCCTTGAACCAGTCGATCCGCTTGGCGTGCTTGGCCCAGAATTTATCCGGTGCGGTGATCGATTCCGCATACATCTTCTTGTACTCGGCTTCACTGACCAGGGCCCGTTTCTTCCACTGGGCCGGAACTGGATAAGCCTTATCGGACATAAGCAAAATCCTCCCTCTCATGCCGGGTTTGGGCGGGCATTATGATAGTGGGAGTCCTATCCTGCAATTCCCCAACTGTCTAAGAAAATCAAAACCCCAACAATGCCCGCCCATCTCCTCTGGTTCATTGTCCTTGGCTGCTTCTGGGGGCTAACGCCTTCCTTCTACAAGCTCATGGGCGAGGCGGGCCTCCCGATCACCCATATCATCGTCTATACCGGACTGATTGTCGGTGTCGCTTTGGCTGTCGTACCCGTAATGAAGGGCCGCTTCGCCTTGAGCCGCGAGATCGTCTTTTCTGGCCTCGGCTGTGCGGCACTTCTCAACATCCCCTTCGCCATGAGCCTGTTCTTTTCGCGCCATGTCGCCGCCACTGACTATGCCCTC
>VAZZ01000124.1 GCA_005884715.1 Alphaproteobacteria bacterium
AAAAGAGCATTCAAGCATTCAAGCTTTCAATTTTCATCGCATCGCGCTTAAGCCGGTCGACACGCCGATCCGCCCACAGCATGAATAGTCCCGCCGCCAACACGATTGTGCCGCCCCATAAAGTGGTCAACCCCGGCACATCGCCGAAGACTAGCAAGCCCAGCACCACCGCCCAGAACATGGCGGAATATTCGAAGGGTGCCACGAAACTCGATTCAGCACTTTTATAGGCCATGCCGAATAGAACCATGGCGATCGCCACTGTGGAGCCGAGGAGCAGCATCGCCGCCAGATCGATCGCCGACGGCCAGTGCCAGGGTCGTGTGAGGAAGGCGAGGCTCCTATGCTGCACGGCGCCCACATCGAACATGGTGAAGATGACGGCAAGCAGGCTCGCCACAAGCAGATAGGTGGCATTGGTGTGAAAGGCCATCGCGGCGGGCGGGACATTGCGCACGACGCGGCGCGCCAGCGTCTGGCTGAACGCATAGCCAAGGGCGGAATAGAGTGCCAGCAAGGCTGCCGGCTCGAGAACACCGCTGCCCGGATTGATCATGATGATGACGCCGATAAAGCCGCCGATGATGGCGATCCATCGATGCAATCTGACACGCTCGCCGAGCATCGGTCCGGCGAGGACCGCCACGAAGAGCGGCATGGCGAAATAGATGGCAACGGAATCGGCCATCGGCATCGCGGCGATCGAAAGGATGAAAGCGAGATAGGCGGAACTCATGATGAGCCCGCGCGTTACGCTCAAGCCTGCCCCGGGACCTATGAGGCTGGCGAAGGATGCATTCTTGTGAACGATGAAGGCGAGGATCGGTATCCCGATCAGGCAGCGGATGACCAGCACCTGATGCACCGGATAACTCCCGCTCAACCATTTGACCACCGTGTCGCCCGACGAGGCGATGCCGACCGCGCCGCAGGCATAGAGCACGGCGAGAAGCTTGTTGTCAGCGGTCGTTTGGGAAGTCATGCTGAAAGCCATATCTCAGTTCACAACTTAATAAAACTGGACCGAAGACGAGGGGGCAATCCATGAAACGCATGGCATTATGCGGTGTGGTCATTGCTTGCTGTTTCATTTCCGCGGTCGCAATGGCCGATGCCGCCGTGAAGACGCGCCCGCCGTTGCCAAAGCCTAAGCCCGCCGAGATCGCCGCCCCCGAGCCTGAGAGGTCCGCGCCCCAAGCCGATAAGACGGGTCGGGCACCCGTCCTGCCGCGCGAGAAGCCGGTGCAGTCACAGGAAAATCCCTTCGTACCCGCCCCCAAAATGATTTCGCGACCTGCCGGATCGAGCTCGGAAAGCTTGGTGCAAAATTCTCCGTTCCCGAAATACAGGCCACGGAGAGCCGGTGCCATATCGCCAATCCGGTTCAGATCAGCGCCATCGCGACGCCCGCGGGCAAGGTGGATTTTCCCGGAGGCCCGATCTTGAACTGCATTTTCGCCAAACGCTTCACCGCCTGGGTTTCCGATATCGCCGCTCCCGTGGTCAGGGCGCATACCGGCGAGGCCTTGATTGCGATCGTGACGGGGTCCAGCTTTGAATGCCGAAACCGCAACGGCGATACGACGGCGAAGATCAGCGAGCATGCCTCCGGCAATGCCATCGACATTGCGGCTTTCAGGCTCGCCGACAAGGAAAGCCTGCCCGTTGCCAATGTACAGAAGACGGAGGATGTCGAAAGCCGTTGGCTGATGGCCTTGCGCATTTCGGCTTGTGGATATTTCACCACTGTTCTGGGACCCGGTTCAAACGCAGCGCATGCCGAGCATTATCACTTCGATCTCGGTATTCATGGCAAGTCCAGCAATTACCGGATCTGTGAGTGATATCGGACATCGTGAGGGGAGCCGGGGCGAAATGAACATTGATGACCGCTCTGGTTGATCGCAATTGCAAGATCAGGTAGCGTTGGGGGCTGCTCGCTGCGGATTACCTCAGCGCTTTGTACATAGTCAGCACCGGGGATGGCTCGACCGATATACGGAAGGAGAAGCCCATGGCCAGCCTGATGAAGCCTGATCCCAGTTTCTATCCCTCGCCCCGCATGGCCATGAAGGCCGCCCCCGAAACCCTCGCCTATGTTGCGGCTTTCGATCCCAATCGCAAAGTGCCTGACGCGATCGCGGTGGTCGATGTAAACCCGAAGTCGAAGACCTATTCCAGCATCATTGGTACGGTGAAGATGCCGAATGCCGGCGATGAGTTGCATCATTTTGGCTGGAATGCCTGCTCGTCGTGCCTCTGTCCCAATGCGCCGCATCCCCATAGCGAGCGGCGCTATCTCGTCGTCCCGGGCCTGCGCTCCTCGCGCATCCATATTCTCGACACCAAGCCCAATCCAAAGAAGCCCAAGATCGTCAAGGTGATCGAGCCCAAGGAAGTCGCCGAACGCGCCGGCTATACGAGGCCCCATACGGTGCATTGCGGCCCGGAAGGCATCTATGTCGCAGCCCTCGGCAATGCCGAAGGCAAGGCGCCGGGTGGCATCTTCCTCATGGACCACGAGACATTCGACGTGCGCGGACGCTGGGAAGTGGATCGCGGACCGCAGCAACTGGCCTATGATGCCTGGTGGCATCTGGGCCACGACACGCTGGTCACCAGCGAATGGGGAACGCCCGACACGTTCGAGAACGGGCTGGTTCCCGAAATCCTGCTCGGTGCCAAATATGGAAGGCGGCTGCATTTCTGGGACCTGCATAAGCGCAAGCATCTGCAGACGATCGATTTCGGCGAAGAATATCAACTCGTCTTCGAATTGCGGCCGGCGCATGATCCGACCAAGGCCTATGGCTTCGTGAATTGTGTCGTCTCGCTCAAGGATCTCTCATCCTCCATCTGGGTCTGGCATCGCGACGGCAACAAATGGGCGGTCACTAAAGTGATCGATATTCCGGCCGAGCCGGCCGATGCCGACAAGCTGCCGCCGATGCTGAAAGGTTTCGGCGCGGTGCCGCCGCTCGTCACCGATATCGATTTGTCGATGGATGACAAGTTCCTCTATGTCGCCTGCTGGGGCACGGGCGATCTGCATCAGTATGATGTCTCCGATCCCTTCAAGCCGAAGCTCACCGGCAAGGTGCGCATTGGCGGCATCGTCGCGCAGGCTGGACATCCCTCCCACAAGGGGGCGCTAAGCGGTGGGCCGCAAATGGTCGAGATCAGCCGCGATGGCAAACGTGTCTATTTCACCAATTCGCTCTATGGCGCCATCGATCTGCAATTCTATCCGAACGGCATCGAGGGCTGGATGGTGAAGCTCAATGCCTCACCTGAAGGCGGAATCGCCTTCGATCCGAAGTTCTTCGTCAAATGGCCGGCGTCGCACCGGCCACATCAGGTCAGGCTCGAGGGCGGCGACTGTTCATCGGATTCCTACTGTTATCCGTGACACTTTATGAGTGAAGCCTGGCCGTGGTTGATGCTCGTCGGTCTGGGCGCGCTGCATGGTGTCAATCCGGCCATGGGCTGGCTTTTCGCGGTGGCGCTCGGTCTTCACCGCAACAGCTTTTCCGTGGTGCTGCTGTCGCTCATTCCGATTGCGATCGGTCATGCGCTCGCCATTGCCGCGGTCACGGCACTGATGGCGGGGGCAGGCGTATTGATCGATCCCAGGATCGTGCGAATCTTTTGCGGTCTCTTGCTCATCGGGTGGGCGATCTATCACTGGCGATATGGCCACCGCCATCGGGTGCGCGTCGGCATGCAAACGGGACTTTGGGGCTTGGCTCTCTGGTCATTCCTGATGGCGACGGCCCATGGCGCCGGCCTCATGCTGTGGCCGGCATTGGCACCGCTCTGCTTTCCAGCCGGAGCGCCTGAAACAGATATGTCGCGGCCTTTCGTGATGGCCCTCGCCGGCGTAGCGGTGCATACGCTCGCCATGCTGAGCGTGACTGGCCTTCTGGCGGTCGCCGTCTTTCGGTGGCTGGGACTCGGCATCCTGCGCGAAGCCTGGTTCAATATCGACGCGCTCTGGATCGCCGCACTCTTCGCGACTGGCGTCATCCTACTTGTGGTGTGATCCTATTCTGCCGCCAGCCGCTGAGTCTGGGCAATGGTTTCAGCGAGGAGCTCGATGCCGGGCTCGATTTTCCTTTCATCGATGGAGGAGAAAGCCAGGCGGAAGAAATTATGCGGCGCGTTCTCGGCGCCGAAGTGAATGCGTCCCGGTTCGATCACTATGCCGCGCGCTGCCGCATGTTTGGCGAGCATCTCGCTGTCGAGCTGTGCGGGACCTTCGACCCAGAAGCTGGTGCCGCCGAAGGAGGGGATGCGGGCCGAGTCCGGCAGATATCTCTGCAAAGCCGCGCCCATGATCTCCCAGCGCGAGCGATAGGCCTTGTGCAGGCGGCGGATCAGCGTGTCGTGATGGCCAAGCGACAGGAACAGTGCGGCGGTGCGCTGGTTGTTGTTGGGCGCATGGCGCACCATGAGGCGGCGCAATGCGCGGGCTTCTTCGACGAAAGGCCTCGGCCCGACGAGGAAACCAAGTCTCAGACCCGGAAACAATGTCTTCGACAATGAGCCTACGTAGATGACACGGCCCTCGTCATCGAGGGATTTGAGCGCCGGGCAGGGCTCGTTCACATAATTCGTCTCGAATTCGTAATCGTCTTCGATGATCACGAAATTATGCTTCGATGCGAGCTTGAGGAGTTCGAGACGGCGCGTCAGCGGCATTGCCGCGGTGGTGGGAAATTGATGGCTGGGGCTCGGCGTCCTGCGTCAGGCCTGCTGTCTTGAGCCGGAAGATGTTGCGCATGTCGGGAAAGCCCGGTTCCTCCATGGCGACGCGGCTTCTGTCATCGATGAGCAGGCTGGTGATGAGATAGAGCGCGTTCTGAGCGCCGAGCGTGATCAGGATCTCATCATCGCTCGCCATGATGCCGCGACGCGGCAGGATGCGGCGGCGGATCTGTTCCACCAGCAGCGGATCATCGAAAGCCCAGGTGTCGTTGGTCCAGGTGCCGAGCCATTTCTTGCCGAGCGCCTGGCGCGCGCAATCGCGCCATTCGGCGAGCGGAAACAGATTGTGATCCACTTGCCCATAGATGAAGGGAAAAGCGTAGCTCTGCCAGTCGAGCGGCTTGAAGATATTGGCCTGGGCAGCTGGATGCTTGAGGAGCCTCGACTTCCATTGCGGGTCGATGCGCGGCGGCGCTCCGGCGGCATGATCTGTCCTCACCGGCCTGATGGTGGTTTCGAGCGCCTTGTCGGCGACGAAATAGCCGGATCGCTCGCGTGCGAAGAGATAACCATCATCGAGCAGGCCCTGATAGGCGAGGACCACGGTATTGCGCGAGACGCCGAGGCTCTTGGCCATCTTTCGGGTCGAGGGGATGGGCTCGTCGCGGGCCAGCTGCCGGTCGAGTATGGCCGACACCAGTGCTTCGCGAATCTGCGTCTGCAGGCTCGAATGATTGTGTCGGCGTATATGGACCAGCCAGTCGCGCAAGGGGCACCTCTGGACCCATCATAGAGCCAAAATTCCCCGTAACAATATGGAGGTTGGTGAATAGATCTCATCCCCAGACGGGCATTGGCGCTTCCCAAGGCCTTAACATAGCAGCAAATCGCGAGGTCTGGTTCCTGCTATCCGCGGTCATTGGCCCTATGGTTCACTCTGGCCCCATCATGTAGTTTGGCGGACCAACCGAGTTCCTGGTTTCTTTGATGACCCAACCCAAGATCGACACCTCGCTCAAGACCTGGGACGAGATCAAGACGACCACCTGTTACATGTGTGCCTGCCGGTGCGGCATCAAAGTCTATCTGAAGGACGGTACCGTCAAATATATCGAGGGCAACCGCGATCATCCTGTGAACAAGGGGGTGATCTGCGGTAAGGGCGCGTCGGGCATCATGCAGCATTATTCGCCGGCCCGCCTGTCGAAGCCAATGCTCAGGGTTGGCGAGCGTGGCTCGGGCGAGTTTCGCGAGATCGAATGGGACGAGGCGTTGACGCTTGCGACCTCATGGCTTGCGAAAGTGCGCCGCGAAGATCCCAAGCGCCTTGCCTTCTTCACCGGCCGCGACCAGTCGCAGGGCCTCACCGGCTGGTGGGCCACGCAATTCGGCACGCCGAATTACGCCGCCCATGGCGGCTTCTGCTCGGTGAACATGGCAGCCGCCGGTCTCTACACTTTCGGGGGGTCGTTCTGGGAATTCGGCGAGCCGGACTGGAAGCACACCAAATATTTTCTGCTCTTCGGCGTCGCCGAGGACCACGCCTCGAACCCGATCAAGATCGGGCTCGGCAAGCTGAAGGAGCGGGGCGTCAAGATCGTCTCCGTCAATCCGGTCCGAACCGGCTATTCGGCCATCGCCGATGAATGGATCGGCATCCGACCCGGCACCGATGGTCTGTTCGCCGGCGCCTTGATCCATGAATTGCTGCGCAACCAGAAGATCGATCTCGATTATCTCACCCGTTACACCAATGCCGCCTGGCTCGTCATCCGCAATCCGGGTGGGGCCGATGACGGCACCTTCGCCCGCAACGCCAATGGCGAACCTCTGATCTATGATGCGGTCATTGGCCGCCCGCTCTCGGCCCATCGCGCCGATACATCGCCGAAACTCGTCGGCGAGTTCACGCTGGTCGACGGCCGCCACGCCATTCCCTCCTTCATGCTGCTCGCCGAACGGTTTCTGTCGGACGACTATTCACCGACCAAGGTCGCGGAGACCTGTGGTATTCCGACGCAAACCATCCGCCGCATCGCGGCCGAGCTGGCGAGGACGGCCTTCGAGGAGGAACTTTGCCTCAATATCGGCTGGCGCGATTGGGCCGGGCGCATCCACGACAAGATGATCGGGCGGCCGGTCTCGATGTATGCAATGCGGGGGATTTCTGCGCACTCCAACGGCTTCCAGACCTGCCGCATCTTGCATCTGCTGCAGATCATGCTCGGCACCATCGACGTGCCGGGTGGTTTCCGCTATCGCGCTCCGTTCCCGAAACCGGCACCGCCCGGCGTCAAGCCCGCCGGCAAGCCCGGCCAGGTCAAACCGAACACCGCATTGCCCGGTCCCCCGCTTGGCTTCGTCACGGCGCCTGAAGATCTCCTCATCGACAAGGAGGGCAGGCCGCAGCGTATCGACAAGGCCTATTCCTGGGAAGCGCCCTTTGCCGCTCACGGTCTGATGCATACGGTAATCGCCAATGCCGCGAAGCGCGATCCTTACGGGATCGATGTGCTCTTTCTTTATATGGCGAATATGAGCTGGAATTCGGCGATGAATGTCGCCGAGACGACAGCACATCTGACGGCGAAGGACGAGACGACGGGCGACTATATCATCCCTCATATCATCTATTCCGACGCCTACGCCTCCGAGATGGTGCACTATGCCGATCTGATCCTGCCCGACACGACTTATCTCGAGCGCTGGGATTGCATCTCGCTGCTCGATCGGCCGATCTCGGAAGCGGATGGTCCGGCCGATGCCATTCGCCAGCCGGTCGTCGAGCCTGACCGCGATGTGCGCCCCTTCCAGACGGTGCTGCTTGATCTCGGCGCCAGGCTCGGGCTCACCGGCATGACCAAAGAGGACGGCACGCCCCGCTATCCGGGCGGCTATGAAGATTACATTGTCAATCACGAACGAAGCCCGGTAATCGGACCGCTGGCGGGCTGGCGCGGCAAGGAAGGCGTCTTCCACGGCAGGGGCGACGTCAATCCAAAGCAGCTTGAGCGCTATATCGAAAATGGCTGCCACTGGTTCTATGAATTGCCGGATCACGTGAAATATTACCGCCACGCCAATCGCGATTATCTCGAATGGGCGTCATCCTTCGGCTTCATCGGCAGGCCCGATCCGATCATCTTCCAGCTCTATCTCGAACCGTTGCAGAAATTCCGGTTGGCGGCGCAGGGCCATGGCGCAATAGTACCGCCGGAGGAGCATCGCCAGCGCATCGTCCGGTATTTCGATCCCTTGCCCGGCAGGCATGAGCCGCTCGAAGAAGCCCTGCGCGACAAGATCGAATTCCCGCTCCATGCCATTACCCAGCGGCCGATGGCGATGTACCACTCCTGGGGATCGCAGAATGCCTGGCTGAGACAGATTCTTGGGCGCAACTGGCTTTATCTCGCGCGTTCGCGCGGCGAGGAACTGGAGTTGTGCGATGGCGACTGGGTCCAGGTCATCTCGGCGACAAGCCGCATCAAGGTGCAGGTCAAGCTCATGGACGGCGTCAATCCCCATACGGTGTGGACTTGGAATGCGATCGGTAAGCGATCGGGAGCCTGGGCGCTGTCGCCCGATGCTCCGGAAGCCAAGAAGGGCTTTCTGCTCAATCATCTGATTGCCGAACTTTTGCCCGAGCGCGACGGCGGCTACCGCTATTCCAATTCCGATCCGGTCACCGGGCAGGCCGCTTGGTATGATTTGCGGGTGCGCATCGAGAAGGCGGAAGGCGAGAGCGAGATCAGCGCGCCGCAATTCCCGGTACTGAAGGGCTTCAAGGGTATCGTCGGAAGGAGACGCGCATGACCTCGCTTCCAACACCCAGGCCCAATCAAAAGAAGCTTGGCCTCGTCATCGATCTCGACACTTGCGTCGGCTGCCAGGCTTGCGCCACTTCATGCAAGGAATGGAACACGCAAGGCTATTCCGCGCCGCTCAATGACAGTAATCCCTACGGCGCCTCGCCTGAGGGCGCCTGGCTCAATCGCATTCACGGCTATGAGGTGAAGGCGCCCGGGGAAGATCAGTCGCGCATCGTGCATTTCCCGCGCTCGTGCCTGCATTGCGAGGAGCCGGCCTGTGTCACCGTCTGCCCGACGGGGGCCTCCTACAAGCGCGCCGAGGACGGCATCGTGCTGGTGAACCCCGAGACCTGCATCGGCTGCAAGCTCTGTTCCTGGGCGTGCCCTTATGGTGCCCGTGAATATGACTATGATCATGGCGTCATGAAGAAATGCACGCTCTGCATCGATCGCATCTACAATGAGAATTTTGTCGAAGAGGATCGCATCCCGGCCTGCGTGAAAGCGTGCCCGACGGGTGCGCGGCACTTCGGCGATCTGGGTGACTCCGAAAGCAAGGTATCCCGTCTCGTCGCCGAGCGGGGCGGCTATGATCTCCTGCCGGAAATGGGCTACAAGCCGGTGAACAAATATCTGCCGCCGCGCCAGCGCCGCGCCGATGAAAAAATGCAGCTGGTCCAAAGCGAGCCGGTGAAGAGGGACGGGAAGGCGGTGATGGATGATTTCTTCCGCTGGGCCGATCGTCTGCTGAGCCGATAATATCCATGCATCCTGCTTATTCGGTTATCCTGTTCACCACCGCGTCCGGTGCCGGCTATGGGCTTCTGGCACTATTGGGCCTTGTCGGCTTCAATCATGGCCCGGCCTCGAGCCTATGGTTCGGTGCGACGGCGCTGGTGATCGCACTGGGGCTCATCACGCTGGGCCTTCTGTCATCGACCTTCCATCTGGGAAGACCCGAGCGCGCCTGGCGGGCTTTCTCGCAATGGCGTTCCTCCTGGCTGTCGCGCGAAGGCATCGCCTCGGTCGTGACCTTTGCGCCCGCACTCGTCTTCGCTGCCCTGTGGCTGGGCTTCATCGCATCCCCCGAATGGATCGGCCTTGCCGGTCTTGCGACGGCAGCGCTTTGCGCAGTGACCGTCTTCTGCACGGCCAAAATCTATTCGACGCTCGCCACCATAAGGCAGTGGTACCAACCGCTCACCGTACCGGTCTATCTGGCCTTCGCCTTGGCCACCGGAGCTGCGTTGCTGATGGCCATCGCATCGATCTTCGGGCTCTATCAGGTCTTCCAGGCGGGTCTTGCGATCATTGCGCTGGCTTTGACGCTGGTACTGAAAGTTTTCTATTGGCGTCGGATCGATACGGAACAAAAGACCCGCACCATCGAGGCGGCAACCGGCCTTGCCCGCGCGGGCGAGAAAGTGCGGCAATGGGAGGTGCCGCATACGGCCGAGAATTTCATCATGAAGGAGATGGGCTTTGGCGTTGCCCGCAAGCATGCGGCGAAGCTCCGCCGCATCATGATCGCCTTCCTGCTCCTCGCCATTTTAGTCACCGCGGCGACGATCCTCGTGCCATTGCTTGCCATTTTCCTGTCGATAATCGCGGTGCTGCTGTCAGGGGCGGCGGCGGTCGTCGAACGCTGGCTGTTCTTCGCCGAAGCGCAACATGTGGTTTCGCTCTATTACGGCGCAGAGCGTGCGTGATCTATGGCGAAGCCGAAGGTGCGCTGGTTCGACGACTGGTTTGCAATCGAGGAGATCGCGCCCGGCCCGGGCCTGCGCGACATCACGCCGGTGGTGGCGAGCCGCCGGCAGGCCAGAATCCGGACCGCTAAAGGATTAATGACCGTCTGGCGCTTCTGGCCGGACCCCCTATCCAATGGGCCTGGCGGTAAAAGCAGTTGAAATTCATATAAAGATATGTTTATATGATCATGTATTATGTTAGGAACCCGTAGGATGACGCGCCCGAGTTTTGTCGAAGCCCTGAATTCGCGCCCCTGGCTGTTGGCCGATGGTGCGACGGGGACCAATTATTTCCAGATGGGTCTCGTATCGGGCGACGCGCCGGAGATCTGGAATTTCGAATTCCCCGAGCGGGTCCGCTCTCTGCATCGTCAGTTCATCGAGGCGGGTGCCGATATCATCCTCACCAATACATTCGGCGGCAATCGCCACCGCCTGAAGCTTCACAATGCGCAGGATCAGGTGCGCGAGATCAATATCGCCGCCGCCAGGAATGCCCGCGCCGAGGCCGATGCCGTATCGCGGCCCATCTATGTCGGTGGCTCCATCGGACCGACCGGCGAGATTTTTGAGCCGATCGGATCGCTGTCGCATGTGGAAGGTGTTACCGCTTTTGCTGAACAGGCCAAGCCGTTGAAGGAAGGCGGCGTCGACGTCCTGTGGATCGAGACCATGTCGTCGGAAGAGGAACTGCGTGCCGCGGTCGAGGGCGCGGCGCAAGCCGGACTGCCTATCGTAACCACGATGAGCTTCGACACCAACGGCCGCACCATGATGGGCATCACGCCGCAAACCTTCGGCGCCCTGGCCTCGAGCCTCAGTACCCAGCCGGTGGCGATCGGCGCCAATTGCGGCGTCGGGGCCTCGGAACTCATCGCCACCGTGCTCGGCATCACGGCGGCGCGTCCAGACGCGCATGTCGTCGCCAAGGGCAATTGTGGAATTCCGCAATATGTCAAGGGCCACATTCATTACACCGGCACCCCGGAGCTGATGGCCGACTATGCCCGCTTTGCCCTCGATGCCGGTGCGCGCATCATCGGTGGCTGCTGCGGCACCAGTCCCGAACACCTCGCCTCCATGCGCCACTCACTCGAGGCCTACAGCAAGGGTGCGCGTCCTTCGGTTGAGACGATCGAAGCGCGGCTCGGCCCGGTCTCGGAACTGGCCAAAGGCTTCGACACCGCTGCCGCAGGTGCGGCGCGCCGTGAACGCCGCCGCGCCCGCGAATAAGGTCTGCGTGCCTACCGCGATCTGCCTTACGCCAGACCGCCGGTACTTCGGCCCGGCACTCTGCGTTGCAGCACAGATCATCGACTGCGGCCTGCCGCCCGCAGCCGATCTCTTCCTCATTTGCGAGGAGGCCGATGTCTGGCCGCATTTCGATATGATCGATGAGCCCCTGCGCGGCACCATCAAGGTGCTGGTCACGTCCTTTGATGACGTTACCCGCAATTTGCCCACCAACAACAATGGCGAACATGCGATCACGCGCCGGTTGTTCCTGGATCGGGCCTTGCCGGACCGCTATGATCGGATCATCGCGGTCGACTCCGATATGATGATCGTGAATGAGGGCTTGGCGCCGCTGGTGTCGCTCGACCTCGGCGGCGCTATCATGGCGGCGGCGACAGACATGATCTCCTATATGGATTTCGGCGGCCACCTGGCGCAGGAATTCCAGGCCTATCGCGCTTCCCTCGGCATGCCACCCGATGTCCTCTATTTCAACAACGGCCTCACCGTGATCGATCGCGCCGCCTGGGCCAAAGCCGAGCTGGGTGAACGCACCTTGCGCTTCATCGAGGCCAATCCCGCACTTTGCCTTCGCTTCGAACAGAGCGCGCTCAATGCCTTGCTCAAAGGAGATGTCGCGAAACTGTCGCCGCGCTTCAACTTCATGGGCGACTTCATGCGTCTCGATCTCGAAAGCGAGATCCGGCCCAATGTCTATCATTTCGTCAACCGTCCCAAGCCCTGGCAGAAGGGATGGATCGGTGAGCGGCGTTTCGCTCGAGCTTTCAAGGAGTGGTTTGCGCAATCGCCCTGGCCGGACTTCCCCGACATCCAGCCCCTGGAACATGAGGCACCGGTGAATCAGGATTTTCGCCGAAGGCTTCTGTCCTTCCTGAAGACGCAGCATTTTGCCGATGGCTGGCAAGCATAGTTTCGCTGACGGCTGGGTGGCGTCGGTTTCCGGCATCTCCTCGTCGCAGGTGACGGGGATTAACCCTTGCTTTGCGCTAATTTAGACGTCAGAAGAACGGCCGATAGCCGGGAGACAGAGCTATGAGTGAAGAAGGCGAACTTGACCTCAGATCCTTGAATGATGAGGAACTGACGCAGCAGGTCCACGACGATCTTTATGACGGCCTCAAGGAAGAGGTCGAAGAGGCCGTCCATATCCTACTGGAGCGTGGCTGGACGCCTTACAAGGTGCTGACCGAGGCCCTGGTCGAGGGCATGCGCATCGTCGGCATAGATTTCCGCGACGGCATCCTGTTCGTGCCTGAAGTGCTTCTCGCTGCCAATTCGATGAAGGCCGGCATGTTCATCCTCCGGCCGCTTCTCGCTGAAACCGGGGCGCCGCGCCTCGGCAAGATGGTTCAAGGGCGACATTCACGACATCGGCAAGAATCTCGTCGCCATGATGATGGAGGGTGCCGGCTTCGAGGTCGTCAATATCGGCATCAACAACCCGGTCGAGAAATATCTCGCTGCGATCGACGAGCACCAGCCCGATATCCTTGGCATGTCTGCTCTCCTCACCACTACCATGCCCTATATGAAAGTGGTCATCGACACGCTGAAGGAAAAAGGCATGCGCGATGACTATATAGTACTGGTTGGCGGTGCGCCTCTGAACGAGGAATTCGCCAAGGCTGTTGGCGCTGATGCCTATTGCCGCGACGCCGCTGTCGCGGTCGAGACGGCGAAGGATTTCATGAAGCGCAAGCACAATCAGATGGCGGCGTCTGCGTGATCCCTTTCCGCTCCTCGAGGAGCGGGGGCGCCGCGGGCGCCGGAACAAGGATCGGCGCATGACTTTCGTCAATGTCAGACCTTCCGAGGAATTCGAGTTCCTGAACGGCCAGGGCCATGTGCTGCTGATCGCCTGCGGCGCCTTGGCGCGCGAGATCGTCGACCTCATCGAGACCAACCACTGGAAGGCTTTCGACGTGGCGTGCCTCCCGGCCAAGTGGCACAATACGCCGCAATTCATCGTGCCCGGCATTCGCGAGAAGATCCGTGAAGCGAAGGGCAAATATAAATCGATCTTCGTCCTCTATGGCGATTGCGGTACCGGCGGCCTGCTCGACAAACTGCTGGAAGAGGAGGGCGTCGAGCGCATACCCGGCCCCCATTGCTATGCCTTCTTTTCCGGCAACGAAGCCTTCAAGGCCAGGGAAGATGACGACATGACGTCGTTCTTCCTCACCGATTACCTGGCGCGGCATTTCGACAAGCTGATCTGGAACGGCATGGGTCTCGACCGCCATCCCGAATTGCTGCCGCTGTATTTCGGCAACTACAAGAAGATCGTTTATATCGCCCAGACGCGCGATGAGGAGTTGGCGCACCGCGCCATGGCGGCGGCGAAGCGCCTCGGCCTCGACTATGAGTACCGTTTCGTCGGCTATGGCGAACTGGCCGACGAGATGAAGAACCGCGCGCAGCCCTGAAGTGGACCGGAAGTGACGAATGCGTATCAGGACCATCAAAGCCTATCGCATGCTGCAGCCCTTTATCGACGGGCCTTACAAGATGTCGAAGGGCCGCCAGGCCGATGCTTTCGATGCGGTGATCGTGTCGCTCACCTCCGACAACGGCCTCACCGGCTGGGGTGAAATGGCCCCGCTCGGCACCTTCTATTCGGAAGCCTTCGCCGCAGGCGCCGAGGCCGGCATCGCCGAGATCGCGCCACATCTTCTGGGCCGCGATCCGCGCGCACTCACCCAGATCGGCCGGCTGATGGACATCGTGTTCAAGGGCCATCCCTATGTAAAGTCGGCGCTCGACATGGCCTGCTGCGATCTCGCCGCCCGCGCCGCCGATGCGCCGCTCGTCACGCTGCTGGGCGGGCGCGAGAGCGAGACGGCCGAACTCTACAAGGTCGTCACCCATGGGCCGGTCGATACGATGGCGAAGGTCGCAAAGCGGATCGTGAGCGATGGCTTCAACCGTCTCCAGGTCAAGGTAGGCGGCGATGTCAGGGGCGATATCGAGCGCGTCACGGCGGTGGCGGGTGCGGTGCCTAAGGGCACCGTGATCTTCTGTGATGCCAATGCCGGATGGACGCCATTCCAGGCCAGGCAATTCGCCGATGCGACACGCAGCCTCGACTACACTTTCGAGCAGCCTTGCCCGACCATCGATGAATGCCTGTCGGTCAGGCGCTCGCTCGACAAGCCGATGGTCCTCGATGAATCCGTCACCAGGCTGGAGGATCTACTCGACATCCACCGCAAGGGCGCGGCCGATGGCCTGACCTTGAAGATCTCGCGGATCGGTGGCGTATCGAAGACCAGGAACTTGCGCGATCTCGCTGTCGATCTGGGCTTCATGGTGACGGTCGAGGATACCGGCGGTGCGGAGATCGACACCGCTGCCATGGCGCATCTGTCGCTGTCGACGCCGGAAGAGCGCCGGCTGCACGCGATTGCCTTCCATGAATGGGTGACGGTGAAGACCGCGGTCAAACCGCCGCCGGTCGAGGGAAGCCGCATGGGCATTCCGGACGGCCCCGGTCTTGGCATCGACGTGCTGCCCGAGCGGCTCGGCGAGCCGTTTCTTGAACTCGGACGTTCGGTATGAAGGTCCGCAAGATCACGGCGAGGAAGATTTGCGACGTCGCCGTCGGACGAGACTAAAATTCTCCGCGCTCACGGCCCAGAAGGCGCCTCGACAACCTCTGCCCACTGGCCAAGCCTGTAGTCACCGCCGGTGATCTCGTAATAATCGCCGGCATCGTCGCAGAAGATATGACCGGCGAGCTTGAGGCCGGTCGGACCGTCGATCGCGCCAGCGGCGATCGCCGTATAGTTACGTCCATTGCCTTTCCAGAACAGCGTCGAACCGCATTCGCTGCAGAAGCCGCGCTTGGCCGTTTCGCTCGAGCAATACCATCTGAGGCCACGCGTTTCGGTGAGTTTCAGATATTCATCCTTGGCACCGGTCGCCGACATGTAATTTCCCGTCTGCTTGCGACATTGCCGGCAGTGGCAGGCGATGACCGCGCGAAGCGGCCCCGTCACGGTGAACTTCACTGCCCCGCACAGGCAGGATCCGGTCTTGTGGTCACTCATGCTGCTCTCCTGAAAGCCGTGCTCAACGCCTTGATATGTTGAGGGTTGGTACCGCAACAGCCACCGAAGATGCTGGCACCGGCCCTCTGCCAGTCCTCCGCATAGGCGACCAGGGCCGTGGGCTCGATGATATCGACGAATTGCCAGTCGGGCATCTTGAAGAAGCCGCTTTCGGGAT
>VAZZ01000115.1 GCA_005884715.1 Alphaproteobacteria bacterium
TGACTCCTGCGACCACGATCGGATAGAGCGGAAAAAAGCCCCAGCGTCCCACATTGCTCTCGCCCGGGATTGGGAAGCCTTCGTAGCCGTGCTTGGAAATATCGATATACCAGGAGCAGTCCCACCGGCACAGCGATTCCAGATACGCCTGCAGGCTATGGTCCGGCCAGATCACTGTGAATGCAGCGAAGCGGATGAGGATTCCGCTGATAGCAAAGCAAAGCGGGACTGCCGCCATGGCCAGCGCAGGGAAGCGATAACCCCTCACATGAACAATGTTATCCAGAGCCAAATATGCCTCTGTCCGTGTCGAGTGCCAACCTCACTCGCTACCAAAATCAACTATCTACGCTGTTGAATTCAAAATGTTCCTTCTTTCCCTGACTACCCGCGTGGCAAGCAACAGCCTTTGGCACGGTCAGCTAATGACCGAGGCGCCGCTTGTCCTCAGCTTTTCAGGCGAACTTCTTCGCATTAAGGGGCCACTTCCTGAACAGATGCTCTCCGACACCGCTGTCAGAGGCAACCTGCCTGACAAAATCCGGTATTAAGACTAACCCTAGATTTGCGCTGAACGAGCGTTCAGAAGGCTGTCTAGAAACCTAAATGCAAGTACGTTCGTAAGCTACCGAAATGTCGACGCTTTCGCTCTTATGAGAACCATTGAACGCCGGATAGATCGAAACCTCCGAGACACGCTCACTGGCTGTGGGAAATAGCTTTTTGAGAGAAGCCAGAAGGGCCGTATTCAGCGTGGAAATCGCCTCCTCCCACTCAGGTGTTTTCAAAGGTAGCCTGCTAAGTCACGGAAAACTGTCGCCATTTCCTCAGCTCAGGAAACTGGCCTCACAGGTCTTGTTGGTGGGCCCGGAGGGACTCGAACCCCCAACCAGACGGTTATGAGCCGTCAGCTCTAACCATTGAGCTACAGGCCCCACCGGGCCGGATGGCTACAGCAATTCGTTTCGCAATTCCATAGCGGAGCTGGGCTTTTGCCTTGGACGCCCGCTGTGCTGTGGCCGCCCTGCGGTTCATGCTATAGCGGGCCCCGATCAAGGAGTGCCGATGAACCGCCTGGAGAGCCGACCCTCAGAAGATGCCGAGACCTTGACGCCGGAAGCCGCCGTCGAGCGCCTGATCGCGCTGCATGAAGAGGCCGTGGAGGCGCTGCGTCACGCGCTCGACCGGTTCTTCACCAAATCGGTACCGCCGAGCCCCAAGGAACGTAGCCGCTTCCGCTATCCGGAACTGCGCCTCGTCTACGCTTCAGGGGAAGCCCAGCCCTCGCTCTCTCGCGCCTATGCAAAATTCGAAATCCAAGACTATCTGGTCGAACAGCTTCGCCTCCTGGTCGCCGACTATCCGACAACCATTGAGGTCGGCCGCAGCGATCAGGAAATCCCCTATCCCTACGTTCTCGACTCGGGCGATGAACTCGGCCGCGACAATATCTCGGCGGCGGAACTCGCCCGGCATTTTCCCGCCCCTGCCCTTTCCGCCGTCGGCGATGAGATCGCCGATGGCCTGTGGACGCCGCCTAAGGGCGAGCCGATGCCGCTCTGTCTTTTCGATGCCACCCGCATCGATTATTCGCTGAAGCGCATCGTCCACTATACCGGCACCAACTGGCGCCATGTGCAGCCCTGGATTCTGCTCACCAACTATCACCGTTATGTCGACCAGTTCGTCACCTGGGGCATCGAGCAGATCCGCGGCGGAAGCCCCTATGATGCGCTGGCGCTGCCGGGCGGGGTCATGATCGGGCGCGATGGCATCAAGGTCACGGAAGCAGAGACGGCAATCACCTCTTCACCCTGGCATCGCTTCCAGATGCCGGGCTATCACTTGCTGCGCAAGGATGGTGAAGGCGGCGTCAGCCTCATCAATATCGGCGTCGGTTCGTCCAACGCCAAGAACATCACTGACCATCTGGCGGTGCTGCGTCCGCATTGCTGGCTGATGATCGGCCATTGCGGCGGCCTGCGCCAGTCGCAGCGCATCGGCGACTATGTGCTGGCGCATGCCTATTTCCGCCAGGATCGCATCCTCGACGGCGCCGTGCCGCCCGATATCCCGATCCCGGCTCTGGCCGAGGTCCAGGTGGCGCTCCAGGAAGCCGCCGCCAAGGTCACCGGCGAGCGCCGCGAGGCCCTGAAGGCGCGCCTGCGCACCGGCACCGTCGTCACCAATGACGATCGCAATTGGGAATTGCGCTGGTCGCAGGAGCGCCGGCGCATCAACCTGTCGCGCGCCATTGCCGTCGACATGGAATCGGGCACGGTCGCAGCACAGGGTTACCGCCTGCGCGTGCCCTACGGCACTCTGCTCTGCGTCTCCGACAAGCCGCTGCATGGCGAGATCAAGCTGCCGGGAGCGGCCAATGCCTTCTATGACCGGGCCGTCGGCGAGCATCTGATGATCGGGCTCGCGGCGATCGATTTGCTCCGCAGCGAGCTGAAACAGCTCCATTCGCGCAAGCTCAGGAGCTTCGACGAGCCCCCCTTCCGGTGACGATTTTGAGCGTCTCAAAATAATCGTTGACGTGATGGAACTGATGATTTATGATTTTCGTCATTATTTAGAGGCATGAATGACTGCCCAAGCTAAAACCAAACCGGATGACACCCGGGCCCGGATCATCGAGACGGCAGAAATGCTGTTCCGCCGGATGGGCTTCGCCAAGACGGCGGTGGCCGACATCGCCGGCGAATTGGGCATGTCGCCAGCCAATATCTACCGCTTCTTCTCCTCCAAACATGCCATTGTGGAGGCGATCTGCCAGCACTGCCTGGCTGAACTCGAGGCGAAGGCCTGGGCGGTGGCGCGCTCGCCGGGCCCTGCGAGCCAGCGCATTGAACAGCTGATCATGGCGGTCGTGAATTATCATAAGGACAATTTGTCGCGATCGAGCATAGCTGGGATGTCATCCGCGCCCATAAAGAAGTGATGCGCTCGATAACCGAGCGCATGCTGCGCGAGGGCATCGCGGCGGGCGAGTTCGAGCCGGTCGATCCGCAGGAGACTTCAAAGCTCATCTTGCGCTCGCTCGTCGTCTTCATGCATCCCGTGCTGATCTCCCAATGTCTCGAGGACCACGAAGATCTCGAGACCGAACCGCGCGCCACTGTGCGCTTCCTTCTCAGATCCATCACACCAAGGCGCTGATCCATGATCCAGCTCTCTCTGAACTCTTGGCGCGCCCAAAAACTGACGATCTACGCATTTCGTCACTCATCAGCATTCAGTCGGAGTACCGCCATGCCCAGCTCATTACTCCAGCTTTTCGCCGCTGTTGCCATGCTGATCGTTCTCGCCGGCTGCGAGGCTCAGACCGCGCCCGCGCCGTAGGCCGAACGGCCGGTGCAGGTGCAGGAAGTGAGTTTCGGCAATGAAACCATCTCCCGCGACTTCGTCGGCGTCGTGCGGGCGCGCTATGAATCGGATCTGAGCTTCCGCGTCGCCGGTAAGATGATCACCCGCGGGGTGAGTGTCGGGGACCATGTCCGCGCCGGCGATGTCATTGCCGAGCTGGACCCGCAGGATCTGCAACTGGAGGCGCAGGCGGCCGAGGCAGAATTCACCGCGACAACATCTAATCTCGCTCAGGCCGCCGCCGATCTGACCCGTTATGCAAAGCTGAAGGAACGCGGCTTTGCATCCAATGCCGATTATGATCGCAAGAAAGCGGCGAATGATGAGGCGGAAGGGCGGATGGAACGTGCCCGGCGCTCTCTCGACCTCGCCCGCAACCAGCTTGCCTATGCAGAGCTCAAGGCTGACGCCGATGGCGTGATCACCGCGACGCTCGCCGAGCCGGGCCAGGTTGTCGCCATTGGCCAAGGCGTGGTGCGGCTCGCGCGTGACGGTGCCAAGGAAGCGTTGGTCGCCTTGCCCGAAACCTGGCTCGGCGAGGCGCGCAAGTCGAAGGCGACGGTTCGGCTGTGGACCGATCGCGACAAAAGCTTCGCCGCGCATTTGCGCGAGCTGTCGCCGCAGGCCGACGCTGCGACCCGCACCTATGCCGCGCGCTTCGATATCGAGGACGCCGACGACGCCGTCGCCTTCGGCATGACCACGACGGTGACCCTGTCGCAGGCGAGCGATGAGCGCGCAGCGCGATTGCCGCTCTCCGCCATCCTCAATCGCGGCAAAGGTCCCTGGGTGTATCTGGTCGATGCCTCGGACAAGCTTGTGCAGCGCCCGGTGACGGTCACGTCCTTCACCGAAGACGCGGCGATCGTCACCGCAGGCATCAGCGATGGTGACAAGGTCGTGACCTTGGGCGTCCAGAAGCTCGAGGCGGGCGCCAAGGTCCGCGTCGTCGAAGCACAGTGAAGACCGGGAGAGCGCAATGAAAGGTCTCAACCTGTCCGAATGGGCGATCACACACCGGGCACTCGTTCTGTTCCTGATCCTCCTCATCGCGGGTGCCGGGATCTATTCTTATCTCAATCTCGGACGCGCCGAAGATCCCTCCTTCACCATCAAGACCATGGTGGTGAGCGCCGCCTGGCCAGGCGCCACGGCCAATGAGATGCAGTCCCAGGTTGCCGACAAGATCGAGAAGAAACTCCAGGAGCTTGCCTATCTCGACCGGGTCGAAAGCTATTCGCGACCGGGCATCTCCTTCATCCGCATCTTCCTCACCGATCAGACACCGCCGGCCAAGGTCCAGGATTTGTGGTACCAGGTCCGCAAGAAGATCAGCGATATCCGCGGCGATCTGCCGGCCGGCATCATCGGCCCGAGCTTCAACGACGAATATGGCGATGTCTATTCGTCCCTTTACATGCTGACCGCAGATGGCTTGAGCCCGGCTCAGCTGAAGTCCCGGGCCGAAGACATCAGGCAACGCCTGCTGCGGGTTCCGAATGTGAACAAGGTAGACCTCATCGGCGAGCGCCCGCAGCGGATCTTCATCGAATTCAGCCATGCGAAGCTCGCAACGCTCGGCGTCACGCCCCAGCAAATCTTTGACAGCATTGCCCGACAGAACGCCGTCGTTTCGGGCGGCGCCATCGACACCTCGGCCGATCGGATCAATCTCAGGGTGACGGGCGCATTCACCGGCAGCGAGGCCATTGCCGAAGTGCCGATCCAGGCCGACGGACGCGTCTTCCGCCTCGGCGACATTGCCACGGTTGCGCGAGGCTATGAGGATCCGCCGGGCTTCATCGTCCGTGAAGGCGGCAAGCCGGCTCTCGGACTCGGCGTTTCCATGCAGAACGGCGCCAATATCATTGCGCTCGGCCAAAACCACGACCGTGAAATGGCGGCGATCATCGCAGAGCTCCCGGTCGGAATCGAGATCACTCAAGTCGCCGATCAGCCGCACATCGTCGATGAATCGGTGTCCGAATTCATCCACACCTTTGCGGAAGCCCTGGGCATCGTGCTGATCGTCGGCTTCCTGTCGCTCGGCTGGCGCACCGGCATCGTCGTCGCATTGTCGGTGCCGCTGGTGCTGGCGATCATATTCATCGTCATGTACGCGACCGGCCTCGATCTTCACCGTATCACGCTCGGTGCCCTCATCATCGCACTTGGGCTTCTGGTTGATGATGCGATCATCGCCATCGAGATGATGGTGGTGAAGATGGAACAGGGCTGGGACAGGGCGCGCGCCGCCACCTTCGCCTGGACTTCAACCGCCTTCCCGATGCTGACCGGAACGCTGGTCACGGCGGCGGGCTTCCTGCCGGTCGGCTTCGCACGGTCGAGCTCCGGGGAATATGCCGGCGGCATCTTCTGGGTCGTTGGCCTCGCATTGATCGCTTCATGGATCGTCGCCGTGGTGTTCACGCCCTATCTGGGGCTCAAGCTGCTGCCAGATTTCACAAAGCGAGGGCATCATCAGGATCCGGAAGCGATCTACGACACCCGCCTCTATCGGCGGCTTCGCGCCCTGATTGAACTGTGCCTGCGCTGGCGCGTGACGGTGGTCCTGATCACCCTCACCATGTTCGCTGTCTCCCTTGCGGGCTTCGGCTTGGTCCAGCAGCAGTTCTTCCCGACCTCCACCCGTTCTGAGCTCTTCTTCGAGATGCGTCTGCCGGAAGGAACCGCGATCGGCGTTACCGATGCGACTGCCAGGAAGGCCGAAGGCCTCCTGGGTGGCGATCCCGATATCGCGACCTACACGACCTATGTCGGCCAAGGCTCGCCCAGATTCTGGCTGGGGCTCAATCCGGTATTGCCGAACGCCAATTTCGCCCAGATCGTCATCGTCACCAAGGATCTCGAGGCACGCGAACGCGTCAGGACACGCCTCGACAAGGCAGTGGCCGATGGCGCGCTGCCCGAGGCCCGTGTGCGGATCGACCGTTTCGTGTTCGGCCCGCCGGTGGGCTTTCCGGTGCAGTTCCGCGTGATCGGTCCCGATCCGCTTAAGGTGCGCACCATTGCCGAGGAGGTCCGCCAGGTCATGGCGGCCAATCCCAAGCTCATCGAGCCGCATCTCGATTGGAGCGAGCAGGTGAAATCGATCCGTCTCGAAGTCGATCAGGACCGCGCCCGTGCCCTTGGCCTGACGCCCGAAGATGTCGCGCAGACGCTCCAGACCCTGCTCTCGGGCTACACCATCACGCAATATCGCGAAGGGATCGAACTTATCGACGTCGTGGCCCGCGCCATTCCCGCCGAACGTCTCAAGCTCGATCAGCTTCCGGGACTGACCATCGCTACGAGGAATGGCATCGCTGTGCCGCTGTCGCAGATCGCGCACCTCAATTTCGAGTATGAGGAGCCGATCCTGTGGCGGCGAAATCGCGATCTCGTTCTGACGGTGCGCGGCGACATCATCGACGGCGTCCAGGCGCCCGATGTCAGTAACGAGATCTTGCCGAAGCTCGAGAACATCAAGGCCGCCTTGCCTTACGGCTATCGCATTGAAACGGGTGGCTCGATCGAGGAGAGCGCCAAGGCGAATGCGGCACTCGCCGCCGTATTCCCGGTCATGGCGATCGCAATGCTGGCGTTATTGATGGTCCAGCTGCAGAGCTTCTCGCGACTTGCCTTGGTATTCGTGACGGCCCCGCTGGGCATCATCGGGGCAACCGCCGCCCTCCTCGTTTCGAACCGACCCTTCGGCTTTGTCGCGCTGCTGGGATTGATCGCGCTGGCCGGCATGATCATGCGCAACACGGTCATTCTGGTCGACCAGATCGATCACGACATCGCCGCCGGTCACCCGCGCTATCAGGCGATCATCGATGCGACGATAAGGCGTTCCCGTCCGGTCGTACTGACAGCGCTCGCCGCCATTCTCGGCATGATTCCGCTGGCGCGCAGCATATTCTGGGGCCCGATGGCCATCACCATCATGGGTGGCCTCCTCATTGCCACGGTCCTGACACTGCTCGTCGTCCCGGTGCTCTACGCACTCTGGTTCCGCGTTCCGCGCGACGCGTCGGCCGAAGCGCCCGCCGCCGCTTCCCACGCCATTCATCCGTTGCGGCCGGAAATGGCTTACCTGCAGGATGCCGCTGAATAGAAAGCCGCCCGGTCCACTTGGGGGAACAATCCGCCTGCCGGACCGTTTTCGAATATGCGCGCTTATTGGAAGGGACATCTGCGTCTGTCTCTCGTCACCATCGCTGTTGAACTCCACGCCGCGACGGAAGCGACCGCTCGCCCTGAACTGCATCAGATCGACAGGAAGACCGGCAAGCGCATTCGCTATGAGAAGATCGTGCCGGGCAAGGGACCGGTCGATGCGGAGAACATCGTCAGGGGATTCGAGCTTGGCTCCGGCAAGCATGTCATCCTGACGCCTGAAGAGCTCGACAAGATCAAGCTCGAGACCAAGCACAGCATCGATCTGGCGCAGTTCGTCGATTACTGCGATATCGATCCCCGCTATTTCGAACGGCCCTATTACCTGGTTCCCGCCGACGACGTCTCGGCGGAGGGCTATGTCGTCATCCGCGAGGCGCTTAAATCGGCGAAGAAAGCCGGCATCGGCCAGATGACCATGCGCGGCAAGGAAAATCTGGTCGCGGTCAGACCTTGCGGCGATGGCCTGCTGTTGGAAACCTTGCGCTACACCGAGGATCGCCAAGGAATTGATCGAGCGCAAGTCCGGTCCTTTCAAGCCGGCTGTCTTCAAGGATCACTATGGCGAGGCGCTCAAGGCCCTGGTGGCGGAGAAGCGCAAGAAGGGCAAGATCACCGAAACGGAGGAGGAAGAGGCGCCACGGCCGAAGGGCGCCAATGTCATCGATCTGATGGACGCTCTGAAGAAGAGCGTCGGCGGCAAGACCGCCGCGCCCGCCAGACCGCACAAGGCGGCAGTGAAAAAGAAGGGCAGGCGCTGAGCCATGCCCGCTTTGTCGCACGATGCCCTAACCTCCTATCGTCACAAGCGCGATTTCAAGGCGACGCCCGAGCCGCGCGGCAAGGTTGCCAAGGCCAAAGGTCGATCCTTTGTCATCCAGAAACACGATGCGACGCGTCTGCATTTCGATTTCCGTCTCGAGCTCGATGGCGTGCTGAAGAGCTGGGCCGTCACCCGCGGACCAAGTCTTGATCCCAAACAGAAGCGCCTGGCGGTACGTGTCGAAGACCATCCGCTCGATTATGGCGGCTTCGAAGGCACGATCCCCAAGGGCCAGTATGGCGGCGGCACCGTCATGCTGTGGGACAAGGGTACCTGGGAACCGGAAGGCGACCCGCATGAGGGACTGAAGGAAGGCAAGCTCAGCTTCACATTGAAGGGCAAACGTCTGAAGGGCGGCTTCACTCTGGTGCGCATGCGCAAAGCTGGCGGCGGAAAATCGGCGCGCGAGAACTGGCTCCTCATCAAGCAACGCGACGATGAGGCCGACCCGAAGACCGATCCGGTCGCGACCTGGCAGAAGAGCGTTGAGACACAGCGCAGCATGGCGGGCATTGCCAAAGGTGAGAAGCGGGCAAGCGAAACGGCCGATGAGTCCGAGACGCGTTCCCTCCCGCCCTTTATCGCGCCGCAACTCGCCTACCTCAAGGATCGACCGCCCGAAGGGCCGAACTGGATTCACGAGATCAAGTATGATGGCTATCGCGTTCTGGCCGCAATTGCCGGCAGCGACGTCCGGCTCTATACCCGCTCAGGCCAGGACTGGACGCAGAAGTTCAAGCCTTTGGCCCGGGCTTTTGCCGGGCTTGGGATTGAGGCCCTGATCGACGGCGAGGTGGTCGTCTTCGCCAAGGCGGGCCCCACTAGTTTTTCTGCCCTGCAGAACGCCTTGTCCACACATCATGACAGTGATCTGCGCTATGTCGCCTTCGATCTCCTGATCCTCAACGGCGAGGACCTGCGCAAAAAGCCCCTGAGCGAGCGCAAGAAGAAACTGAAGCAACTCCTCGGCAAAGCGGCGGCGCCCCTTTCCTATGGCGATCATATCACCGGCGACAGCGATAAGGTCCTGGCCGAGGCCTGCAAGCTCGGCATCGAAGGGCTAGTCTCCAAGGACAAGACAAGCCCCTATGTATCGCGGCGTTCCTTGACATGGATCAAGAGCAAATGCCTCGGCCGCTCGGAATTCGTCATTGGCGGTTTTAGGCCCTCCGACAAGCAGGGGCGTAGTTTTGCTTCCCTGCTCATCGGCGAATTCGGCAAGGACGGCCTTCACTATCGCGGCCGGGTAGGCACCGGATATAATGACGAAGTGCTGCGCTCGCTCGGCGCCAAGCTCAAGGCGCGCCAGATCGACAAATCACCCTTCACGCAGGTGCCGCAATCGATCCGCAGCCGGGCGCGCTGGGTCAAGCCCGAGCTCGTCGCCGAGATTGCCTTCACCGAAAGGACGCGGGACGGCATCTTGCGCCATCCAGTCTTCCTTGGCCTTCGCGAAGACAAGCGGGCCCGCGATGTCACCGGCGAAGATCGGGGAGGACGTGCCGTATGAACAAGGAAAACGCCGAAATCGGCGGTGTAGTCCTCACCAGCCCCGACAAGATACTCTATCCCGAATTAGGCCTCACCAAACGCGAACTGGCGGAATACCTGCAAGTGGTCGCGAGATACATGCTGCCCTTTGCCACCCGTCATCCGTTGAGCCTGGTGCGCTGCCCCGATGGCATCAGCGACAAGTGCTTCTACCAAAAGCATCTGACGGCCCGGATGCCGGATGACTTCAAGACCGTGACCATCCGCGAGAAGGATGGCGGCAAGGCCGACTACCTCTATGTCGATACCGTGGCCGGCGTCATCGGAGCGGCCCAGATCGGCGCACTCGAACTCCATGTCTGGGGAGCTCCTGCCGATGATCTCGAACATCCCGACCGGCTCGTCTTCGATCTCGATCCCGCCGATGATGTTCCCTTTGCCGATGTCAAGGCCGCCGCCGGCGATCTGCGCGCCGTCCTCGATGCCGCCGGCCTGAAGAGCTTCGCGATGATCACCGGCGGCAAGGGCATCCATGTGATCGCCCCGCTTGATGGCAAGAACGACTGGGACGAGGTGAAGACCTTTGCCGCAGGGCTGGCCAGGAGTTTTGCCGAGCGTGATCCCGAGCGCTTCATCGCCAGCGCCAGCAAGGCCAAGCGCAAGGGCCGCATCTTCATCGACTGGCTGCGCAATGAGCGTGGCGCCACCGCCATCGCTCCTTATTCGCCACGGGCACGCAAGGGCGCCCCGGTCGCCACCCCTATCGGCTGGAGTGAGCTCTCCCGGCTGAAGACCGCCGATGCCTTTGACACTGTCGCAATCGTCAAACGGCTGAAAAAAGCAAAGAGCGATCCCTGGCCCGGCTATCGGACAAGGCAGCATATTGGCGAGGCAACGATCAAAGCCATCGCGTCGTGACGAATTGTTTCCTGCCACAGCGCCGCCGCAATCGAACCCCATGTGATGGCCGACTGTTCACTGGGAGTTCTTCATGGACCGCCGCTCACTTGCTGCTTTGAGCCTGACCGGGCTCGCAGCCGCTGCCGCCTTCGCTCCCACCCGTTCTTCCGCTCAGGAGTCCAAGACTGTGCCGCGTGTCATTTCCCTCAACGGCCACGGCGAAGTGAAAACCAAGCCTGATATGGCGGTCGTCACAGTCGGCGTGATGAGCCAGGCGCAGACCGCGCGCGAGGCTCTGACCCAGAATACCGCGGCGATGGAGAAGATCTTTGCCAGCCTGAAGGCAGGGGGCATCGAGGCAAGGGATATCCAGACCTCCAATTTCTCGGTCAATCCGCGCTATGACTATGGTCAGAACAACAGCCAGCCGCCCCGCCTCGTCGGCTATGATGTGTCGAATTCGGTGGCGGTGTCGGTTCGCAAGCTCGATACTCTGGGCTCGGTCCTCGACACGGTGGTGAGCGAAGGCTCGAACCAGATCAACGGCATCATGTTCGCCATCGCCGATGACGACAAGCTTAAGGACGAGGCGCGCAAGCTCGCCGTCGCCGATGCCGAACGCAAGGCGAAACTCTATGCCGACACGACGCGCATCACGCTCGGCCAGATCATGGGCGTGAGCGAAGGCAATTTCCAGCCACCGCAACCGGTCTTCAAGGCCATGCGGGCCGACGCCGCGGGCGCGGTCCCGATCGCCGAGGGTGAACAGACTGTGGCGATCGATGTTAACATCATGTGGGAGATCAAGTAGCGGCCATAAGCCATTGATTTGACTCCCCGATGCAGGAGAGCATGGATCATGGGTTTCCGTCATCTGATCATTTGCGCCACGCTGATGGCCTTTGCGCCCGCAGCCTTGGCGTTCATGCCCGACAGCGCTCACGCTGCACAGACGGTCCAGAAAAAGAAAAAGTTGGTTCAGAAACAGGCTGAGCCCAGGGTGAAGAAGAATTTCCGAGGGCCTCGGCCCGGCGAGCCCAATGCCGGCTGGACCGATGACTGCCTGTTCTATTACCAGGTCTATGGCCGTACGCCGCCCATTTGCGGCAAATATGGCCGCTCCTTCATGACCTGGGACCGCTGATCCGGCCTTACATTTGGAAGAAAAAAAGCTGCTGACTCGTATTGTCAGGAGAATAGACTTGCCCGTCTGTGAAGCAGACCCCTGGCGAGTGCAGTATTTCGAAGCCGTTCTTTGCCCTGCCGATGTCATGATCCCGACCGAGGACAGCGACGCCTGGATGTGGAATCCGCGTGAGAGCTGGATCTATAACAAGTTGCGCGTCGCCGAAAGCCAGGGGCTTGACTGCGGCCCGCATGGCATCGTGCCGCAGCGCTTTCCGGTGTTCTCCAAGCCGATCGTCAATTTGAAAGGCATGGGGGTGGCGAGCGGCGCCCTCAATTCGCTTGCCGATTATGAAAGCCAATACACGCCCGGCCATTTCTGGACCGAGATGCTGGCGGGCGAACATGTCTCGACCGACTGTGCCATCGTCAAGGGCGAAGTGCGCTGGTGGCGGCATACGACCGGCAAGCCTTTCGGATCCAACGGGATGTTCGACTATTGGATCGTTCATGCCCATGCGCGTCCCGGGCTTGAAGACTATGTCGGCGCCTGGGCCGGCAAGCATCTGAGCGGCTATACCGGCATGCTCAATGTCGAGACGATCGGTGGCCGCATCATCGATGCGCATTTGCGCTTCGCCGATCAGTGGCCCGATCTCTATGGCAAGGGCTGGGTCGATGCATTGGTCAGGCTCTATGCCGAGAAGCACTGGGACTTTCCCGAGGAAGGAACTCGTCGCGACGGCTATTCCGTCGTGCTCTTCGGCCGCCACGGCAGGCGCTATCGGCATCCATCACCCGAAATCCTCAAATCGGTGCGCGCCATGCCGGGCATATCGAGCCTCCAGATCACCTTTCACGAGACCAAACCCGCGGAAGACCACGCGGCACCGCCCGGCGGCTTCAGGCTCGCCATCATAAACAGCCATGACCGCGACGCGGCCTTCGCTGCGCGCCGCCGCATCGGCGAAGCTTTTCCACCTGAAGATCTTCTATGGCCCGACCATGTCGATGATCACGCGCTGGCGACCGACTCGCCATAATGCTCGACCAGCGGGTACGGATCGTAGAAATGATGCAGAAGGCGCTTCCATTCGCCATAGCACTCTGAGCCGCGGAAACCTTGGGTGTGGGCTTCGAGCGTCTGCCACTCGACCAGCAGCAGATATCTGCCCTTCGTCTCGATACAGGGCCGCACGGAGAGCTTGATGAAGCCCTCACTTGCCGCGATGAGCGGCAAGGCCTCGCGCATCGCCTTTTCGAAATCGGCTTCCAGGCCCGGTTTCACTTGCAACAGTGCGTGTTCGAGAATCATGATCTGCTTCCTGTCCTTATCGGGTAACTGGATATATTGTGCCCTTCCCATGCCTGAAAGAAGGGAAAGTAAATGATCGAAATATTCGTCAGGCCCAGCACCGCCACGCAGCGTGCGACAGTCATGCTGGAGGAGACGGGGCTGGAGTACCGGGCCATCCACGTTCCACTGGGTTCAAAGGATGAAGCTTTCTGGGCGACTGGTTCGCGCGGCCGCACGCCGGCTCTCGTTGATCATGACACAACGGACGGCCGCCCTCTGGCCCTGACCCAGTCCAACGCCATGTTGTTTTATCTTGCCGAGAAATCCGGCAAGCTGATACCGGCTGACCCTCGCGCCAGGGCGCGCTGCTATGAGTGGATGATGATGCTGGCGACCGATATCTATCCGGTCTTCGCCGCGGTTTACTGGATGAGCTGGAAGACACCTGAGCCCGACATCGAGGAGGCCGCCTGGTTTGAGGACCGCACCATCGCGGAATATGAGGCCTTCGACCGGCATCTTGGTCAGAATGAATATGTGGCGGGAGGTGAATTCAGCATTGCCGACATCGCCGGATATCCGCCGGCCGTCCTGGGATTGGTTGATTTGCCGGCCCTCAGGCGCTTTCACAATCTGCGCGCCTGGGTCGATCGCATCGGGGCGCGGCCAAAGGTAAAGGCCGGCATGGCGGCAACTGGTGAAGGACGTCCGGCCGGATTGATTGCATCGCGGAGCTAGCATCGTGACCTAAGACGGACCCCATTATCCCTCACCCTGAGGTGCGAGCGAAGCGAGCCTCGAAGGGTATGGTGCAGCAGATTCGCTTTATCCTGGTGGATGCTTCGAGGGCCGCTTCGCGGCCACCTCAGCATGAGGGGTACTTGAAGAGTCATTCCGCTCTAAACCACCGCCCATACGCGCCATGCAGCGTCAACTGGCGCTTGCCCTCGCGCACCCTGATCCACGGAAAAGTGCGCAGATTGGCGAGCGAATGCTCGACCGATGCCTGCTCGACGAGCATCAGCCGTTGTGCCCGACTCTGATCATGATCATGCTCGACGGTCGCTGCGACATCGCGCACCGCCGCCAGCCACTTGCCGATGAAATCACCGGTGCTCAGCGGGTCGCCCGGCTCGGTGATCGCCCTGATGCCGCCGCAGCGGCCATGCCCCATGATGACGATATGCACAACGCCCAGCTGCAGCACGGCGAATTCAAGTGCTGCACTGGTCGAATGGTGCCGGCCGTCCGGCGCATAGGGCGGGACCAGATTGGCGACATTGCGTACGACGAAGATCTCGCCCGGCCCCGCATCGAAGATCGTCTCGGGCGCGGCGCGCGAATCGCAGCAGGCGATCATCATGATGGTGGGGTTCTGCTGGCCCTCGCCGAGGCGGCGATAGCGTTCAGCTTCCGAAGCGTACCGCCCGGCGCGAAAACTGGCATAACCATCGAGAAGCCGTTGCGGAAAGGGAATGCGCATTCCAGGAGCGAGCTAAAGCAAAAATACGGGCGCCGCAAGCATCCGCAAAGCATTGGCCCGAAGTAGTTTTCGGACAGGCGGATGCGCAGAAAAATCAGACCGCCCTTCCGATCATCGGAAATGGCGGTCTGGTGTCCTGCCCCTCATTCCGCAAACTCAACATCAACACAACACACTTTGCGAAACGAGGGCTCTCTTGAAGTTGTGGCATCATTGCCCGTCTTCACGACAGGCATGTGTCAGTCTTGTAATTCTCTTTTTGAATCTCTTTTCAATAGCTTAAGCCAATTGATTGAATCACTTTAACAAGACCTGCCTACGGCAATGAGATGCCGAAGGTCTTGCGGAAACCCTCGATGCCGGCTTGGGTGAAAACGACGGCACGGCTGTCCTTGCCACGTTTGATCCA
>VAZZ01000593.1 GCA_005884715.1 Alphaproteobacteria bacterium
CGAGCCTGCCGGCGCATCCGTGCCCAGGATCACCCGTTCAAGCTGCTTCATCTCGATGGCGGTGCGCAGCGCATAGAGTGCGGCGCGCTCATTGCCATTGTGGACGATCTCCAGTCCGCGCCGGCAGCCTTCACAGATGCAACGGATCTGCGTATCGGGCAGCGCCGTGTGGCCGCCATTGATATGGCCCACCACATCGGTATCGGCTTCGAGAACCACATCCTTGTCGATGAGGCCCGAGCCCGGGATCGAAGGTCCGCCGGTATGGATCGTGCTCTGGATGCCATATTTGCGCGCCCAGGCCACCATGCGCCGCGCCGTCGGCCCGTCCTTCACGCCGCCGAGCCCGACCTCGCCGAGAAGCTTCACGCCGGCATCGGCAAGATCCTTGAAATCCTGCTCGCTCATCTCGGGCTCGATGCAAGGGGCGCCAGCATGGACCTTTACACCGGATGGGCGGAAATTGGCGAACTGGCGCTGCGCGCTGATGGCCAGTGCCTTGAGGCCAATCACGTCTCGCGGGCGCCCCGGCGTGTGCACTTCACCCGCCGAGATCATCGTGGTGACGCCGCCATTGAGGTTGGAATCGATCCAGCCCAGCTGGTTCTGGCGTGGCGTCCAGTCGCCGGCCACCGGATGCACATGGCTGTCGATGAGCCCTGGCGCAAGGGCTGAGCCCTTGGCGTCGATGATGGTTGTTGCACCTTCGCCATCGGCGTCCTTGCCGCGGCCAATGAAGGTGATCCGGCCATCGACTGCCACGATCGCATCGGCATCGAGGATCGGATTTTCGAGGGCGCCGGAAAGCACGAGGCCTAAATTGCGGATGACGATTTTCTGCGGACCGGCGGCTTGGGTGGCGGTCTCATGGCTCATGGTCGTCTCCTTTTCGTCCGAGAGAAATATTTGTAGGCAAACAAAAGAGCACCGGCAAGCGCTTGAACTGAGCCGCGCGGTTTTGTAATGCTAGGACAGAGGCTCGATGGCAGGCAACCATGCTTAGACTGACATCATGACATCCCGCAAACCGTCGGCGCGGCGGCGCGCCGCCAATGGCGGAAAGCCGGAAGACGGCAGCTATGTGCTCGACAATCAGGTGGGCTTCATCCTGCGCCAGGTGAGCCAGCGCCATGCGGTGATCTTCGATGAGCTGATCGGCGAAGGCATCACGCCGACCCAATGGGCGGCACTGGCCAAGCTCCAGGAAATCGGGCCGACATCGCAGAATCTGCTGGGCCGGCTCACCGCCATGGATGCCGCCACGATCAAGGGCGTGGTGCTCAGGCTCAACAAGCGCCATCTGGTGGAAACGGGTCCCGATCCCGAAGATGCCCGCCGGCTTGTGGTGCGGCTGACCGAGCAGGGACGGCGGCTGGCAAAGAAGCTGACGCCCCGGGCCGCCGCCATCAGCCAGGTGACCATGGCGCCGCTGGCGCCGGACGAGCAGATGCGCCTCATCGCCATCCTGACAAAACTGCGGTGAAGGCTCGCAGGTGGGGTTGCCTGCATGCAAACAATCGGGGACGCGCCCCCTCATCCTCATAGGTCCTAGGTTAAGCAACGATACGCTCTCCCTCCCCGCCTTTAGGCGGCGGAGGAAGTTTTGACGCATATGGAGTGCGATTGCCCTCAAATGAAGGCGTCGAGATGTGTTAGCGATGCACGCCGATATAGCGTTCGAGCGGCACTGGATCAGCCGCGAGCTCGCGGGCCGCGGCGTCGTGCTGGATGGCGCCGTTCTCGATCAGGAGGATGCGATCGCAGACGCGCAAGGCCGACTTGACCTGCTGCTCGACAAGCAGGATGGCGACGCCCGAGCGGCGCAGTTGCGCCACGGTGTCCAGTATGCGGTGGGTGATCGCCGGGAATAGGCCCTCGCTCGGCTCATCGAGCAGGAGAACTTTCGGTTTGGCGCAAAGGGCGCGCGCCACGGCCAGCATCTGCTGCTCGCCGCCGCTCAGCGTGCCTGAGGCCTGGGTGAGACGTTCGCGCAGGATGGGAAACACATCGAGCACGGGCTCGGCGTCGCTTTGCGGCGCGTTGTTCACCAGTAATCCCATGCGCAGATTTTCCGCAACCGTCAGTTCACTGAACAGGCGGCGTCCCTGCGGGACATAGGCGATGCCGCGCGCCGGGATAGCGTGCGGCGGAAGATGGGAGATCTCCTCGCCCGCCAAACTGAGCGAGCCCGAGCGCTGCGGAACCAGACCCATGATCGTCTTGAGCACCGTGGTCTTGCCAGCGCCATTGCGGCCCATGAGTCCCAATATCTCGCCCGCAGCGAGGGTGAAGGAGATCCCGTGCAGAACCTGGACCGCGCCATAGGCGCTCGATATCTGGCGGAGCTCCAGCATCATCTTGCTTCAGTTTCGCACTCTCCTACCACCGTCACCCCGGCGAAAGCCGGGAACCCCTGAATAGATTCAACCGGGCGGCGCTGCCCGCATTTCACCAATTC
>VAZZ01000122.1 GCA_005884715.1 Alphaproteobacteria bacterium
CTTGGTACGCGACACTATGTCAACGCGGCCGCGCGGCCATCGATCATCCATTGCCAGACCGACCGCATTCGGACCTCACTCGCGCGCCGGAACGCCTACCTGCAGCCGAAATGGACTACCATCACGAGTCCGTGCTACTTCGCGAGGTATCCCGACGAAGGCGTGACCTCCCGCCGCGATCCGATGTTGATAGCGTTCGTCGGTCGACTGGCGCCTGAGAAAAACCCGTTGCTCTTCGTCGACGCGATCGCTCGTCTTCGGGAAGCGGGGCTTCCGGTGCGGGCGCTGATGCTGGGAGAAGGTCCGATGGTCGCTCCCATACGTGAACGGATTGAGCGACTTGGCTTGAGCGGGGTGATAGAACTGGGGTTCAGCGGTATCCCTCTCGCGCGCCTAATGGAATCGGCTGTCTATGTCAGTTTGCAGGATGGAGATAACTACGGTAGCCAGTCCTTGCTCGAGGCCATGGGCGCGGGGTGCGCCATCGTCGCCAGCGATGTTGGCGAGACCGCACGCCTGGTCGGTGATGCGGTGGGTCTTCGCGTTCGCTTGAACATCAGCGAGCTCACGGCGGCGCTTTCGTCGATGCTACGGGATCCAGGGCGCACGGCCGCCATGGGCGCTGCAGCCTCTCAGCTGGCGCGAACCGAATACACGGCGGATACTTACGTTGCCTTTCTCGAGTCCTTGTACGAACTAGCGATCGAGAAGCACAGTTCGATGGCGGCGGCATCTGCCTCGAAACGAGCCACCTCGCCAGTTCAGGCAAAGATCCCAGCTTGATGTCCAATTCAAACAGGCCGACGCCGCCGGGCACGCCCGATCGCAAGATTCGTCGCGCACTTGTAACGGGCGGAGCGGGCTTCATCGGAAGTCACCTCATCGAGGCGCTCGTCGAGCGCGGTGTCGAGGTCGTGAGCTTCGATGACTATTCAGCCGGAAAGAAGGAGAACCTCGACTCGGTACGCGGCCGCGAGAACGTCACCGAACTCGTCGGCGACATCACCGACGCCAAGAGTATTCGGAAGGCGATGGCCGGCGTAGACACGGTGTTTCACGAAGCTGCATCGAAGAAAACGGTCTGTATGCGGGACCCGTCTCGCGATCTCGCCGTCAATGCAGGGGGCGCCTTATTGCTATTGCAGGCGGCTGTGGAGCTGGGCGTCGAAAAGTTCGTCCATGCTTCGACGGGCTCCGTGTACGGTGAACCGATCGAGTTCCCGCAGACGGAGATGCACCGGCTTCACCCCGTGAGCTACTACGGCGTCAGCAAGCTGGCGGGAGAGTCTTACGTAAACACATTCGCGCACTTGTTCGGGCTGGACACCACCGTGCTCCGGTACTTTCACGTCTACGGGCCGCGGCAAGAGAGCAGCGATGTCGGTGGTGTCGTCTCCATATTTCTCCGGCGGGCTCTCCAAGGGCATCCGCTCATTGTCCACGGTGACGGTGAGCAGATGCGTACGTTCACATGGGTGGGCGACGTTGTGGAAGCAAACCTGCGCGCCGCGACACGGTCGATCGCCCGGGCCAAGACTTACAATTGCGCCTCCGGGATCCGCGTGACGGTCAAGGAGCTCGCGCAGAAGGTTCTCGATCGGGCTGGTTCCACTGTCCCGATTCAGCACGGCAAACCCCTCGTCGGCGACATTCGCGAGTTCGATGTCGACAACGAACTTATCACCAGGGAGTTGGGGATCGAGTTCGAGAAAGACTTCGACCGCGGCCTCGGCCATACCCTGGATTGGGCGATGGTCGCTCACGCATCAGGACTGATAAGATGATCGGCCGACCGCCCACGGTACGCGCCGCAGAAGACGTGTGGTAGTTGAGGACTTCCGATGGCCTTCATCATCCTATTCATCGGCGGATTCAACATGGCGTTGCCCGACTTCGGCTGGGCGGCGCCGGTGCAGCTGTTTCATGGCGTCTTCATAGATAACGCCCTGCTGCTGATCTACCTGTTGCTGACGATCACGATGGGCAGTTACGGCAAGGTGTTGAAGACCCAGGAGACACTGGGCTTCGCCGCGTTCGTTGCCCTTCTGGGAGGTGTCGGCATTGTGTCAGCTGGGATCAATGGGTACGCGCTGGCCGATGTCGGCCAGGCACTGCGACTGTTCCTCTTGGGCGCATTTGTGTTGGTAGTGGCGCATTGGTCCCGCACGCGCGGCGAGGCTTTTGTTCTTCGGTCCTACGTCATGGGAGTTGCGCTCATCGGTGTGATGCCCGCGCTGCGCTCTCAAAATGGGGCTGGTGGAGTCCTCGCTATTGCGGTCTCACTGAGCGCTTGGCTCCTACTGGTCGGCCGGACTAGCGGCGACACCACCGTGGCGATCGCGTGCGCTCTGATAGGAACTGTGGCAGCCGCCATGAGTTTCTCCAAGACCTCGATGACGATCGTGGCATGCGGCCTCGTCGCCTGGATCGTTGCGCTCATTCGCACCACTGCCATGCGCCGGCGACGGCTCGTCGCAGGGGGTGGACTCGCTGTGCTCCTCGCCGCCGGTGCCTATTCCGCGCGGTCCGCTGAGACGTCGGAGGTGACGGCAGCGGTCATCCTCTCGGTCAAGACGAAGTTCGCGAACCTGGATGTGACAGATCAGTATTCCATGCGGGCGCGTTACCTGTACTTCTGGGGAGTTGCGGAAATCGTCGCTGGGCATCCTCTGACGGGGGTCAGCTACCGCGGATTCTACGATGCCATCACGAGTACGGCGACGTATGAGGCCGGCGGGATGGCAGATGAAGATCCAGAATCTGGGCGCCGGGGGCAATCGAATCCTCACAACTCCTTTTTGTACTATGCAGCCGCTAATGGTCTGCCAGGGCTGGTGGTCTCTGGTCTTCTGTTTGTGATGTTTTTGGGCTACCTGCGACGAAGCCTAGATGTGAGTGTCGTTTCCGGTCGCATCCTATGGGGCTGCTTCGCGCTGGCCTACTTCATCTATGGGATGACGTTGCCGACATTGTTCGACACACCCGTGCTTTATGTGCCGGCGGCTGTCGCCATGGCGATGAGTAGTCGACAGCGCGGATCTCGAGTCCCCCACGCAAAGGTTCCGTTCCTTGAGCATCCAATGGAGGTCGTTTCCTAGCCCCAAGTAGGTTCTGATGACGGATATCTCTTACAAGCACGCCCACCGTGAGCGCGAGACGTTCGGGCATCCCGAGAAGACACGGTTCCACATCGTGAGTGTAGGATGGGGCGCCAGCTTGATCACCGGCCTCCTCGACCAGATCGAGGCCAGGACAGATTACCGGATCTCCCACATCGTTTTCGATCCGGACCTTGTGGTACTCGAGCGCCAGCGCGGCCTCAAAGGCGTTTACCGTCTTCGAGATCATCCCCCAGGGATCCTGCCGCAGCCGGACGCCGGGTTGCTGGGCTCTCTGGAGCGACCAGGCGTCCCGACGATCCACAACATGATCATGAGCGATCGTGTTGTTCGGCATCTCCCGTACGACCAGGCGCTCGCGTATTCGACCTATATCGCCCGTCGTCTCAATGAGTTG